>NZ_RAWK01000280.1 GCF_003612165.1 Corallococcus aberystwythensis
GGGTAGGGCTCGCCGGTGGAGGGCACCACGCGCTGACCCTGGCCGTCGTAGTGCATCACCTGCCGCACGGTGCCGTGCTCGTAGTGCATCACCGTCTTGCGCACGCGCTCGCTCACGCCGCCTTCGTGCATGCGCTCGGTGGTGAAGTGCTCGGAGGCAGTCCAGGTGCGAGGTCCGTGAAGCTGGCCCTTCTCGAAGGCGCCCTCCTGGGACACGGCGCCGTCCTCGTGGAAGCGCTTGAAGGGGCCGTGTGGCGTGCCCTGCTTCATGATGCATTCGTTGCAGAGGGTGCCGTCCGCGCGCCAGTACCGCCAGGTGCCATGGGGGCGGCCCGTGACGTCCTTCGGGCCGAAGGACCACTCCTTGTCGCCGTCGTCCCAGGTGGCGCCCTCGGGAACGCCGGAGGGGGGCTGGCCCGCCTCGGTCCGCTTGCGGTTGGCGATGCGACGCTGCTCCTCCGCGACGTCCACGGCCCGCAGCGCGCCGAGCACCCGGTCCAGCGACTCGGCGGACAGCGCACCGTCACTCCGGTGGACCTCCAGACCGTCCTTGAACGCGACGAGCGTGGGGAATGAATCGATGCCCAGTGCTTCGGCCACGGCCTCATGGGCCTCCGCGTCGAGCCGGGCGAAGCGGATGTCCGGGAACCGCGCGGCCGCCTCCGCGAAGACGGGGGCGAAGACGTGGCAGGGCTCACACCAGGAGGCCCAGAAGTCCACGACGCACATGCCGGGCCGATGGGTGACTGACTCGTAATCCTCCGGGGTCAATTCAACCGGGACGCCTGCCAACGGGAACTCCTGCTCAGGGGGAGGGCAGATAAGAGGGGCGCCAGGGACGCGCGTCAACCGGCACGTCACGGGGGAACCGGCTTCCGTCCAGGCGTGACCGGAGCCAGACCGCTTCGGGCGAGAGCGACGGAACGCGCGACGACGTCCGCTGCTTCAGGGTTGGCGAGCGCCTGGGGGGAATGACGCGGGAGCGGGCTGGAAGGCGAATGCTCGCGGAGCGCTCGGACACGAACGCTGTCCCCAGGGTTGAGAAAGCGAGAACCCCGCAGGGCTCCCCGTCCGAGCCGGACCTCGCGAACTGGTCCGACTGTCGGACCAGTTGGGCTGACCGCGGCCCCGGGGGCTCCCCCGTCCGCGCCGGACCTCGCGAACTGGTCCGACTGTCGGACCAGTTGGGACCGTGTCGCGCGGGAGGTGGCGGGCATGGAGGTCCGAGGGCCTGGTCGGGGGCGGCCGTCGACATGCGCCCGAGCCGGCTGGCACCCTGGGAATTCCTCCTTCCTCCAGGAGCTCCGTTCCTGCGCCGTTTCCCTGTCCCGCGGTGGATGCCCATGTTCTTGGCGGAGGGCTCGCCGTCGCGCTGGGGTTCATCGGCTGTGGCCCGGCGGATGCAACCGGAGAGTCCCTGCTGGCGGACCTGGAGCGCGGCCGCATCCCGCTGCTGTCCATCACGGCGAAGCGGCAGTGGCAGGGAAGGGACGACCCACCGCGCTCCAGACTCACCGCTCAGAGCACGTCCCGGTGCTTCATGCGGAAATAGAACTGGTACCCCGCGTCCTTCAGGGCGGTGATGCGCTCAGGCAGCCCGTCGTCATCCCAGATGATGCCCAAGCCCTCCAGGTCGATCCGTGCGGGGTCGATGACGTGCGTGTTGAAGTCCCATGGGTCCAGTCCCAGGCACTCGCCCGCGTCCCGGAGCAGCACCGGGTCGTGGAAGTCGAACAACAGTGTCACGATGATCCGCGCGTCCTCCTGCGTGTGCTCGTAGTAGTGCGCGGAATATTCGAGATAGGGCACCAGGCTCCGGCGGAAGGGCCCGATGGCGACGACTCCCGCGACGATGGATGGAAGGTCCGTCCGCGCCATGGGCTATCCGTTTGGCTGGAAGTAGAAGGAGAAGCCCGCGTCGCGCAGGCGCAGGAAGCACTCCAGCCGGTGCTCCTCGCCGGGCTGCTCGAACCTCTGGAGCGCGTCCACGTCCGCGCGCCACGGGTCGAGCGCGTGGGTGTTGAAGTCCCACGGGTCCGCCCCAAAACACCCGGCCAGAGCGCGGCTGCGGGAGCTGCCCTCTGGCGCGGAGAACACGGGGACGACGATGATGGCCCCCTCGCGGGTGTTCCGATGCCACTCGTCCGGTTGCTGGAGGAAGGGCACCAGCTCCCGGCGGAACGGACCGATGCCCAGGACCTCTCCGTACATTCCCATGGCCTGAACCTACCCCGTGTCAGGCCGTGGTGAATGGCCGCGTCCCGCGAGCCTCCTGGGGGCTCTGCTACCCTGGCCCCACATCACCCCGAGGCCGCGCCATGACGTTCTCCGTCCGCACCGCCAACCTGCGCACACTCAACTCGCTGACGAAGTACCCGTCCATCCCGACGTACCACGCGCTGGGCGACAAGGGCCGGCTGGCCGAGCCCGCCATCGCGTTCGACGGGCCCGTGGTCGGCACGGAGAAGGTGGACGGCACCAACGCGCGCATCGTGTTCCTGCCGGATGGCACGTACCTGCTCGGCAGCCGTGAGGAGTTGCTCTACGCGAGCGGGGACCTCATCGGGAACCCGGCCCTGGGCATCGTGGAGCACCTGCGGCCGGTGGCGGACGCGCTGCGCGAGAAGCGGCTCGACGCGGGCGGCATCACCGTCGTCTTCGGCGAGGTGTACGGCGGCAACGTCACCGCGCACAGCAAGCAGTACACGGCGGAGAAGCGCGTGGGCTACCGCGTCTTCGACGTGGTCCGCCTCACCGACTACGAGACGCCCCTCACCTGGTCCGCGGAGCAGCTCTCCGGCTGGCGTGAGTCCGGAGGCCAGCCCTTCGTGACCGAGGACGCCCTCCAGGTCTTCACCCGTGAGCACGGACTGGAGACCACGCCGCGCATCCTCGAACAGGACGGCGCGGCGCTCCCCAAGGACCTGGAGGGCGCGTTCGCCTGGCTGCGCGCGCACGCGCCCGCGACCCGGTGCGCGCTGGACACCGGGGCCGGGCAGCACCCGGAGGGCATCGTGGTCCGCACCCGTGACCGGCGCACCATCGCGAAGGTGCGCTACGAGGACTACGAGCGCACCCTGCGCGTGAAGCGCTGAAAGTCAGAAGGCGGCGGTGGCTCCGTCCACCGCCGCCTCCATCCGAGCCGCGCCTTCAGTCGATCTGCAGCTCGGAGATCTTGTGCGGCTTGTCGCTGATGAGGTCCATCAGCTTCCCGAAGCCGAAGGTCAGCAGGCCGATACCGGCGCCCACCGCCATGCCCAGCGGGCCGCCAATCGCGCCCACCGCCACCGCGCCGCCCAGGCTGCCCGCGATGCCGACCGCGCCCTTGGCGATCTGCGCGCCGTCGTTCACCTTCGCGCCGTTGACGATGTCCATCACGCCGCCCGCCGCGCCGCCCACCGCGCCCAGCACGTTGGCCGCGCCGCCCGCCGCCTTCAGCGCGGAGAGCGCCTTGGCCCCGGCGCTCGCCGTCACACCGGCCACCTTGCCGATGCCGCCCATGCCCTTCACCGAGTCCAGCACCGTGCTGGTGAGGGCGCTGCTCACCTTGGGGTCCGCCAGCGTCTTCGCCCAGGGGATGCTCTTCGCCGCGTTGGCCGTGTTGGAGGTCGTGGTGAGCGCGCCCGCGTTCTTGAAGCCCTTGATGGCCTCCGTGAACGCCTTGCCGCCGGAGTACATGTTCACCGCGCCGTTGGCCGTGTCCGCCACGCCCTTCACGATGTCCGGCATGTTGTTCTCGCGGATGCCCCGCGCCAGCGACATGCCTCCCGCAACCACGCCCGCCACGCCGCCCAGCGCGCTCGCGCCACCCTGCGCCGCGTTCAGGCCCTTGGACACGGTGTCCCTGCCCAGGATCTCCGTCGCCTTCGCAGGCAGCCGGGCCGAGTCCTGGCTCAGGCCCTTGAGGATGTTCAGCGCCTGCGCGCCGCCGCTGTTAGCGTACTGGTTCACCGTGTTCGCGGTGGAGATGGACGCCTGCTCCAGCAGCACCTTGCCGAACTCGTCGTCCTTGAAGGCCTCGGCGTCCGTGACGTCGCGCATGTCGGCGCCGTCCTTGCCGGACAGCTGCATCCGCTCGCCGTCCCTGCCCACCTCGTGGATGCCCTTGCGGCCGTCCGCGTCCGTCACCGTGGTGCGCGAGTTCACCAGCTGCGCGCCCTCGCTGGACAGCAGTGACGTGTCCTCCTTGAGGGCGCTCTCCGTCTTGTTGTCCTTCGTGCGCTTCGTCTCCAGCGACTCCTGGAGCTCCAGGCCCTGGCCGGTGGCCTGGCGGCTGCTGGTGTAGTGCTGCTCCAGGTCGGAGCCGTCCGGCTCGCGGCTCCGGGTGTCCATCTTCTCGATGGAGCCGTCCTGGCCGTACGTGGTGGAGGACTCGCCGCTCACGGGCACGCGCTTGGAGGAGTCCGCCTTCTCGAAGGTCTTGCCCTCGAACTTCTCCTTCACGGTGCTGCCCTCGCGCGTCCGCTCCGTCTTGATGGTCGCGTCCGGGTAGCCCTCGATGAAGGTCTGCGAGTCCAGCCGGTCCGCGCCCTTCTGCAGGTCCACGGTCCAGCGCTTCGGCGGGCGGCCGTCGCCGGTCTTGTCCGCGTCATAGTTCTCGCCGCCGCCCTTGCCGTACTCGTCGCGGACCTTGTGCAGGCCCTCCATCGTGTGCGGCCCTTCGCCCGCCAGGTGCGTGTGGCCGTCCAGCGTGCGGTCCACGTAGGACGTTGCCTTCACGTTGTCCTGGGAGAAGTCCTGCGTGCGGTTGTACTGCACGTCGCCCTGCTTGCCGTCCTCACCCTTGGGCGGAATCGTATAGGTGTACGTGTCCGCGCGATCCACCGGCTTGTCGAAGTCGAACGGGCCCTTGAGCTTGTTGTCGATGGAGCCCCCTCCCTTCTGCTGGTAGTAGGCCGTGCGGCTCGTCTGCGCGCCGCCGTCCGCCTGCGAGTACGCGTCCGTGATGAGCCGGTCGCCGTCCTTGTTCGGCTCGATGTGGACCGCGTTGCGCGTGTACGTGAGGCCCTTGTCCTTCGTCGTGGAGATGTCCCCGAAGGACTTGAGGTCCGCGGTCTCGTTCTTGTCGCCCTTCCACTCGGCGCGCTCCACCACCGAGCTGCCGTCGTCCTTCAGCTCCAGCCGGTCGCGCTTGTTGGTGCCGTCCTCATAGGCGGCCGTGTCCATCACCACCGCGCCGTCCTGCTTCGTCGCGACGGAGCGCTCCACGACCTCCTTCTGGCCGTTGACGCGGGTGAGCTCCACCTGGTTGTCGGACAGGCGCTTGACGCTGGCGCCTTCGGGAACCTGCTCCTTGCCGTCCGCCATGGCGAAGAGCCTGTCGATCTCCTGCGTGGTCTTGTCCTTCAGGGCCTTCTGCGCATCCACCGTCTCGGTGCGCCGCTCGACCACGGTCTTCAAATCCACCGCCTGCTTCGCCTTGTCCTCGCCGGACACCGTCTGGCGCTCCGCCGGGGCCGCGCCCGTCGCGGCCAGCCCCACGCGCAGTTGGGGGACCGCCGGGGGCTTCACTTCCGCGGTGGCGGCCTTCACCGCGCTGGCCACGCCGCCCAGGAGCTCCGGGCCTGCCACGGGCCTCTTCGCGTCGAACCCGTCCGCCACGACGGCGGGCTTCTTCGCCTCGACCTTCGGTTCCATCGGCGCGGTCTGGGGGGCGGCCACGGCCGGCTTCTCGGTGACGGCGGGGGACAGCGGCTTCCGGGTGGCGGGCGTGATGACCATGGGGGGAACTCCAGAAGGGGAGGGCTGCGAGCACTGCGATGCGCGGACCCCATTGCGTCCGGCGTGCCAGCCCCGGACGCGGGGTCCGGTTCCTGTTTCCGGAGGGTTGTCTCCCACCCTGTGCGCGGGCGCTGATGACTGCCGTCGGGCGCTGGTGACGGCTGTCACCAGGCAGGCGGCCGTGATTGACGCATCGCGGAAGGATGTTCGGAGCGGGCGAAGGCCGGCGGTACACTCGCGGATCAGGTGCACCGACCATGACCAGACGAGACACCGGCAGGGGAAGCGCAGGCACGGGCCCATCGAACTCCGTGCGCTCGGGCACGGGCCGGGGCACGGGACATGGCACGGGCCCCGGCGCCAGGACGCGCCGCGCGGAGGACATCCCGCCCGTCCCCCAGGTGGGCCGCTACCTGCTGCTGCGCAAGCTGGGGCAGGGCGGCATGGGCGTGGTGTACGCCGCCTATGACCCGGACCTGGACCGGAAGATCGCCCTGAAGCTGCTGCACCCGAACGCCAACCAGGACAACGAGGAGGCCCGCTCCCGGCTGTTGCGTGAAGCGCAGGCCATGGCGCGCGTCTCCCATCCCAACGTCATCCCCGTCTTCGACGTGGGCATGTGGGGCGACCAGGTCTTCGTCGCCATGGAATTGGTGGAGGGCGGCACGCTGGGCTCGTGGCTGAAGGAGGCGAAGCCGTCCTGGCGCGAGGTGCTGGAGCGCTACCTCCAGGCGGGCCGGGGCCTTCAGGCCGCGCACGCGGCGGGGCTGGTGCACCGCGACTTCAAGCCCGCCAACGTGCTGGTGAGCCACGCGGGCCGCGTCTACGTGACGGACTTCGGGCTGGCGCGGCAGGTGGGTGACGGGCCGGAAGTGGCGTCCTCGCCGGAGGAGGCCCAGGTGCTGGAGTCCTCCGACCGGCGCATGCTGGACACCACGCTCACGGAGGCGGGCCTGCTGGTGGGCACGCCCAACTACATGTCCCCGGAGCAGTTCCGGGGCACGCAGCTGGACGCGCGCACGGACCAGTTCAGCTTCTGCGCGGCGCTCTACGGAGCGCTGTACGGCACGCGTCCCTTCGACCCCGGCAGCATCAAGGCCTACGTGTCCGCCAGCCGCAGCGCGGAGGTGGAGGCGGATGGCACGCAGTCGCTGGGCGGCACGCAGTCGCTGAACGCCGCCCCGGCGAAGGCCACCCCCATCGCACCTCCGCCCGCGCTCATCCGCGAGCCCCCGCGCGACGCGAAGGTGCCCGGTTGGGTGCGCCAGGCGGTGCTGCGCGGGCTGGCGCTGGACGTGGACGCGCGCTTCCCGTCCATGCAGGCGCTGCTCGACGCGCTCTCCCAGGAGCAGCGCCTCGGGCAGCGCAAGCGCTGGATGGGCGCCGCGGGCGCGATGACCACCGCGTTGGCGGTGGCGGGTGGCGTGGCGTGGCAGCAGTCGCAGGTGTGCGCGGACGCGGGCGCGGGGATGGACAGCGTCTGGACCCCGGACGCGAAGGCGCGGCTGGAGTCCGCCTTCCGCGCCACCGGGAAGCCCTTCGCGGAAGGGATGGCCTTCCGCGCCACGCAGGTGCTGGGACAGTACGCGGACACGTGGAAGCGCCAGCGCGTGCAGGCGTGCGAGGACGCGCGCGTGAGCGGCGTGAAGCCGGAGGAGCAGCTGGACCGGCAGGTGGTGTGCCTGGAGCGCCGGCGCAAGGACCTGCGCGCGACGGTGGACCTGCTCGCGGGCGCGGACGCCGCCGTGGTGGAGAAGTCCGTGGACATGGCGCACGCGCTGCCCGCGCTGCACGAGTGCGAGGACGTGGAGTCGCTGGCCGAACAGCAGCGCCGCCCCTCCGACCCGGGGCTGCGCGGGGAGATTGAAGCGCTGGAGGACCAGCTGTCGGAGGTGCGCGCGCAGGTGGACGCGGGCCGCTACCCCGCGGCGCTCGCGGCGGTGAAGGCGCTGGAGGCGCCGGTGGAGAAGACGGGCTACCTGCCGCTGAAGGCGGAGATGCGCTTCCACCTGGGCTGGCTCCAGGAACAGACGGGCCAATCACCGGAGGCCTCCCGCCTGTTGTCGCGCGCCGTCTTCGACGCGGAAGCCGGCCGGGCGGACCGGCTGAAGGTCACCATCCTCAACAAGCTCCTCTACGTGGAGGACGGCCAGAAGCACTTCGACCCGGCGGCGAACTGGGGCGAGCTGGCGGAGGCCACCCTCCAGCGGCTGGGCGGCGAGCCCGTGCTGGCGGCCGACGTGAAGGTGAACCAGGCCAACCTCGCCATCTCCCAGGGCCACATCGACGAGGCCCGCAAGCGGCTGGAGGAGGCGAGCGCCCTGTACGACAAGGCGCTGCCGCCCGAGCACCCCAAGCGCGCGCGGACGCTCTTTCTCCTGGGGCGGCTGGTGCTGGGCTCGGGCGACGCGAAGGGGGCGCTGCCGCTGCTGGAGGCGTCGCTCGCGAGGACCGAGGCGGCCGTGGGGCCGGTGCATCCGGACGTGGCCCGCCGGCATGGCCTGCTGTCCCTGGCCCTGCGCGAGGCCGGTGAGCCCCAGCGCGCCCTGCCGCACGCCCAGGCGGTGGTGGACCTCTACAAGACCCTCCACGGCGACAGGAGCCCGCAGGTGGCGGAGGCGCTGGACGAGCTGGGCATGTGCCAACTGGGGATGAAGCGCTACGACGACGCGCTGAAGACCTACGAGCAGGCCCTGGCCCTCAAGCGCGAAGCGCTGCCCGCGGACGACGAGGGGCTCCAGCCCTCTTATGACGGCGTGGGCCAGGCGCTCCTGGGGCTGGGCCGGGCGCGCGACTCCGTGGCGCCGCTACAGCAGGCGGTGTCCTTCGCGTCCGCGCCCCCGGACGCGCTGGCGGAGTCCGGCTTCGCGCTGGCGCGGGCGCTGTACCAGACGGGCCAGTCTCCAGAGGCCCGGGGCGAGGCCACCCGCGCCCGGGAGCGCTTCAACGAATCCGGCCTGGACGCGCGCGTGGGGGAGGTGGACTCGTGGCTGGAGACCCTGCCCAAGGAGTCCCCGCGCCCGCCTGCCCGAAAGCCTCCCCGGAGCCGCCGCCGCTAGAAGGCACGCGAGGCTGCTGGCGGCCGTGGCGGGGCGTGTTACCGTCCCCGGCCGTGTCGCTGCCGCCAGATGACGACGAGGCGCTCCTGGATGCCACGGCCACCCTGAACCGGGGCCGTGCTGGACAGGTGCGGATGGTGCTCCGGGTGCTTTCCGGCGCGGAGGCCGGCAAGGTCCACCCGCTCAAGCAGGGGACGTACGTGGTGGGCAAGGCCCCCACGTGTGACATCGTCCTCTCCGACAAGGCCGTCTCCCGCCAGCACCTGAAGCTGGAGGTGCACGACGAGCACGTCGTCGCCACGGACCTGGGCTCGCACAACGGCTCGTTCGTGGAGGGGCTGCGCTTCACCGCCATGGAGCTGCGCCCCGGCAGCGTCGTCACCCTGGGCGCCACCGAACTGAAGCTGGTGCCGGAGGACACGCGCGAGCGCTCGCTGCCCCTGTCCTCGAGCGAGAGCTTCGGCGCGCTCGTGGGCCACAGCCGCAAGATGCGCGAGGCCTTCACCGTGCTGGAGCGCCTGGCGCCCGGCGGCGCGGACGTCCTCATCCACGGCGAGACGGGCACCGGCAAGGACCTGTGCGCGGAGGCCATCCACCAGAGGAGCCCGCGCGCCAAGGGGCCCTTCGTCATCGTGGACCTGGCGGGCGTGCCCTCCACCCTCATCGAGTCCGAGCTCTTCGGTCACGTGAAGGGCTCCTTCACCGGCGCCCAGGCGGACCGCGCGGGCGCCTTCGAGCGCGCGCAGAACGGCACCGTCTTCCTGGACGAGATTGGCGAATTGCCCCTGGACCTGCAGCCGCGCCTCTTGCGCGTGCTGGAGCGCCGGCAGGTCAAGCGCGTGGGCGGCAACGACTACTTCACTGTGAACGTGCGCGTGGTGGCCGCCTCGCACGTGAACCTGGAGCAGGCCGTCCAGCAGGGGAAGTTCCGCCGAGACCTCTTCCACCGGCTCGCCGTGCTGCGCGTCACGCTGCCCGCGCTGCGCGAGCGCCCGGAGGACATCCCGTTCCTCATCGACCACATGCTCAAGCAGATGGGCCGGCCGCCAGGCGCGCTGTCGGACCAGACGCGCGCCCTGCTCATGCAGTACCCCTGGCCCGGCAACGTGCGCGAGCTGCGCAACGTGGTGGAGCAGGTGGTCAACCTGGGCGAGGAGGCCCTGCCGGACCTGGAGTCGCCCCAGGACGGGTCCGGCCGCCGGGGCCCGGACCTGGACCTCCCCTTCAAGGAGGCCAAGGAGCACCTCATTGAAGTTTTTGAGCGCGACTACCTCAAGAACCTCATCGAGCGCTGCGAGGGCAACATCTCCCGGGCCTCCCGGGAGGCGGACATCGACCGTGTCTACCTTCGGAAACTCCTGCGCAAGCACGGGTTGGATCCGTCCGGGGACCCTTAACACGGGGCGGCATCCCGGGTAGGATGGCATCCCCCATTCCCCCCCTCCGGAGCCTCCACCGTGAGCGTGAACCTCTCTTCCAACCTCCTGCGTACCTTCCAGCAACTGGCGGAGGTGAAGCCGACCGCCCAGCCCCAGCAGGCCGCCCAGCAGGTCGGGTTGCCGGAGGAGAAGGTCGTCTCCCAGGTGGAGGGCGCGCCCACGCCCGTCCAGACGGAGCAGGCCTCGGACGCCTTCGCGGCGGTGGAGGCCCTGAACCAGGCGTGGGCGAACCGCTTCCAGCCGGTGTCGGGTGCCGCCGCGCAGGACCTGGGCGTCCCGGGGACGCTGGCGAACGCGCCCCAGGCCCCGGAGATTGGCGGCTGGGACACCGCGGCGGCGGACCCCGAGGTGGTCAAGCAGACCAACCAGAACGACTGCGGCGCCGCGGTGGCGGTGATGCTGGGCAAGGAGATTGGCACCAGCAAGGCGCAGCCCACGTCGGACAAGGAGAAGATGGCCGCGCTGGAGTCGCGCTTCACGCAGGGCCAGGGCACGTCGCCGCATGAGCTGTCCAACATGCTGGCGAACCAGGGCACGAAGGTGACCCAGACGTCGTCCAAGCTGGACACGAAGGCCCTGGATGACGCGCTCGCCCGCGGGGCCAAGGGCGCGGTGATGGTGGACTCCTGCCTCGTGGACCCCACGACGAAGCCGGGCGAGACGGGCCGCGCGCACTGGGTCTCCGTGGAGGGCAAGGACGACCAGGGCCGCTACCTGCTCAAGGACCCCAGCACCGGCTCCAAGGTTCCGGTGGACGCCCAGCGGCTCGCGGACTCCGTGGAGATCTCCTGGAACCAGCACCAGGGCGGCGGGCAGATGATTGTCGAAAGCGCCCAGGGCATGTCGGAGGCCCAGGCCGCCGCGGAGGGCGGGCAGAAGGCCGTCGCGCTCGGCAACACGGACGGCGGCGGCTCGCGCGCCATGTCCAACTTCGGCCGCGAATCCTCTTAAGGACTTCCGGCACCCATGGCCCCCCGGTCCATCCGCCACGGCCCCCTGCGCGTCTCGCTGCCCGACGGCTGGTTCGACGCCAGCCAGGTCGTGGCGGTGGGGCCGGAGGAGGACGGCTTCCGCGCGAACCTCGTCGCGTCGCTGGAGCCCGCGGTCCCCGGTGAGTCCCTGGAGGGCTTCGCCGCGCGCATGCTGGAGGGCGTGCGCACGGCGGAGGCCTTCCACCCCGTGTCGGAGCGCAGGGCCACCCTGGGCGCCAACACCGGCGTGCTGCGCGAGTACACCTTCCGGATGCACGGACTGGCGCTCGCGCAGCTCCAGTTCTACGTGCTGCGGGAGCAGGTGGCCTTCACCTTCACGTACACCCAGCGCGCGCACCGGCTGGACGCGACGCGCGCGGAGGCGCAAGCGCTGCTGGCGTCCGTGACGCTGGAGTCGATGGCGGAGCTGGCGCTGCGGCCCACCGTCTTCCGCGCCTGACGCGCGCGGCCCTCAGACGATGAGGTGCTGCACGGCCTGGAGCCGCAGCAGCTGACGCGCCAGGGCCTGCACCTGTTCCACCTCCTGCTGGCCCAGCACCTTGCGCAGCGCGAGCTTCATGTCCGTGGAGGCGCGCAGCAGCAGCATGCGCAGCTGGGCGTTGCTGAGCAGGGGGTTGAGCTGGCGCAGGTGGCCCACCAGCGCGCCCAACTGGGGCAGCGTGAGGCCCGCCACCATCACCTGCGTCTTGGAGCCCTCGTCCGGGCTCTGGCTGATGGCCAGCATCCACGGGGACAGGAGCAGCGAACGGGTGAAGTCCTTGTCGCAGGGCAGGCCCAGCCGCGTGCACTCCTCCACCAGCGGGCCGGTGTCGTGGCCCGCGATGACGGGCTGGATGCGGGCGGCCTCGTACTTCTGGAGGACGGCGTCGTACCCCTTCCGGGCCTCCAGTCCCTGCGGCGTGCGAGGGAACTCCGCGAAGGCCAGGTGCACCTCTTCGCGCAGCGTGCCCAGCAGCGTGGCGTCATCCACGGAGCCGGGCTCGCCCAGCACCTGGGCCAGGTAGGCCCGGTCCTCGGGGAGCGCGTTCGCGGACTTCCACCACTCGTAGGTGACGGTGCTCTCGCTCAGGATGACGGGCAGGGTGACGACGCCCTGGCGGCCGGGGTTGGCGAGGAAGGCGCTCATCTTCCCCTCCACCTCCGTGAGTCCCCGGTGGAGCCGGTGGAGGACGGCCACGCGCAGCTTCGCGCGGCCCTCCAGCGCCTGCCGCGCGGCGTCCGCCGGCTGGCCGTCCGTGGCGGTGCGCTCGCGGGGGGACTCCGAGGTGGCGGGTTGGCGCGCGAGCTGGGGCGCGACCTGCACCGGCGGGGCCAGCGGCGGCGGCTGCAACTGGGGGGCGGACG
>NZ_RAWK01000281.1 GCF_003612165.1 Corallococcus aberystwythensis
TCATGTCGGCGCACAGCCAGCGTTGATCACGTCCGACGCTGACTGGCAACCTTCTGAAGTTGGGTCCAACTCGGGTGTTTGATCCACCAGGTTGATTTTCGGGCCGGAGATCAGGGACAGCCCCTAGGCAAGACGCTGTTCATCAAGTACCTGATGCATGGTTCGGATCGGCTGTCCGTCTTCCTCTCCGCTGAGAGCTGCAGGAACGGGGTGGTCGAGGCCATTCAGTCAAAGCTAGAGGGGCATGCCAAGGATATCGCGTTCCTGCAAAGCATCATCTACAGTGGTGCTCTGGATATCTATATCGATGGATTGAATGAGGTGGCTGCGGACACCCGCGCGCGGATCGTTCACTTCGTCGAGCGGAACTATCAGGGGAACATCCTCATCGCGACTCAGCGCTTGGAGTGGGTGCCACCCGCGACAGCGCGTCTGTATGTCCTTCAACCGCTCCCGGAAGCTGCGATAGAGCAGTTCTTGGTAAGCCGAGAGCCCTTACACTCCGACGCCCAGCATCTCCGGGGGGCCGAGTATCGTGAAGCGTGCCGTGAGTTTGTCCGGCGGTCCTTGCACTCAAGTGAGCCGGACGAACTGAGGCGCGCCATGGCGGAGATTCTCTCGAATCCCATGGATCTCTCGGTAATCGCTCAGATGCTGGCGGAGCGTCAGACGCCAGACCTTTTCCGCTTGCGCTGGCAGCAATATGAAACGATGGCCTCGTCGTATCGGGAGATCTACCTCTCGCAGTTCCCGCTGACGTCGTTCTCCGAAGAGGCCTACCAGATGCGGCTGAACGGCTCGCCCTCGTTGCCCGAGGAGCGATTTGGTAAGGAAATTCTTCGGCTGGAGTCGTGCAGGATGGTGGTTCGACGACAGTGGGCTGGGCCTGATGGAAAGGAGCGGCGGGAATGGCACTTCCGGCACGACAAGATTCAGGAGTTCTTCATTGCCCAGACCTTTCTTGGGGTGAAGAACACCAGGGTCAGTGCGCACGTTGGGGATCCCCGCTTCCGCGGCGTTTATTTCATGCTGGTGGCACTTCTGGAGCACGACGAAGCCCGGCAGCTCCGTGACATGCTGGTGGAGCATGCGGCGGAGTCACGAGACCACTCCGTCAGCGATGATTTCGTCAATCTGCTCAAGGCCCGACAGGTCGTGGAGGCGGCAATCCTAGCGAGGATGCTTCCTGTCTCCGTCCTAAAGTGAGGGAAGGGCCCAAGTGTTTGCATCACTCCTCGGGCTCTGTTGTCTTCAGGCTCAGGCCGAGCTTCTGCAGCAGGGACGCGAGGGCCACCCGATCGTGGCGTGACAGACTTTGGAGCAGGCGGGCCTCGACGGCCATGTCGGCGCGGACGTCACCTACGCTGCGGCCACCGTTGACGACGAGCGAGGGGGGGCCGTCGTTCCCACCTACAGCCAGGCCTCCGGCACGCGCTTCCCGGTGGGGGACACCACGGTCAGCGTCACGGCGAAGGACGCCTCGGGGAACGAGGCGCGGTGCACCTTCCAGGTGAAGGTGGAGCCGGCCGTGACGCAGCAGCCGCCCGCCGGGGACAAGGACGACTCCGGCGGCGGCTGTAGCGTGGGTCTGGCGCCAGAGGCGTGGCCGTTCTGGTCAGTGCTGGCGCTGGGCTGGACGCTGCGCCGGCGCAAGGGCACTCGCGGCGTCAACGCCTGACGCAGGGGCCGTCAGGGACGGCGGAGGCCCGCGAAGGGGCACCGCCGTCCCGGTGACGGTGGTGCGTCGCACGGTGACGCGGAAGGAGCAGGCCGCCATATTGCCTGCGTCATCCCGAGCGCGGACGAAGACCGCCGTCACCCCGAGCGGAAAGACAGAGCCGCGAGCGCGGCTGGAGCTCAGCGTCACGAACTCCGAGACCCGGTCAGCCGCGGTGGCCTCCGGGAAGTCCACGGCTGCGCCGTCCGCCCCCGTGGCCTCGACGATGAGGTTCGCCGGGCACGTCAGCGTGGGCGGCGTCATGTCCCGCACGGTGAGGGTGAAGCCGCACGTGGCCCTGCGCCCCCGCTCGTCGCGCGCCGTCGCGGTGACGACGGTCGCCCCCATGGGGAAGGCCGAGCCGGACCCGTGGCTGTACGTCACCGACCCCGTCCCCGTGGCGGCTGCGGGAGGGTAGGGGACCGCGGCGCCCGCGGCGCTGGCCGCTTCGGCGAAGACATCCTCCGGACAGGTGATGGCCGGTGGCGCGGTGTCCGTCACCGTCACCGGGAACGTGCAGGAAGACGCATTGCCCGCATCATCCGTGGCCGTGACGCTGACAACGGTCATCCCCACCGGGAACGTCGTCCCGGAGGCCTGGCTGTATGCCACCGTCGCGGAGGACACGGCGTCCGAGGCCGTGGCCGCCGGGTAGTCCACCGTCGCGCCATCGTCACCCTTCGCCAGCGCCGTCACGTCCGCCGGACAGACGAGGTCCGGCGCCGTGGTGTCCCGCACCGTCACCAGGAAGGCGCAGGTGGCGCTGTTGCCGGCCGCGTCCCGCGCCGTGACGGTGACGCTCGTGGCGCCCAGCGGGAACTGGCTTCCGCTCGGATGGCTGTAGCTCAAGGCCGGGCTGGCCGGGCCGTCGTCGCTCGCCGTCGCGGCGGGGAAGCCCACCAGCGCGCCCTGTGGACCGGTGGCCGAGGCCATCACGGACGTGGGGCAGGTCACCGTGGGAGGCGTCACGTCGAGGACCTGCCGCGCGCGCCACAGCTCGGACCCATGCGTGCCGTCACTGCCCTGGAAGTACAGCGTGTCCCCCAGGAGGAGGAACCCGCTGGGCCGGCCGGTGCCCGTCCCCGGCATGTCGAGGAGCAGCCGCGTCCCCTCCTCGGTCCCATCCGTCTGCCAGACATCGGCGCCTCCGGCGGAGGAGGTGAAGGCATTGAAGATCAGCGTGTCTGCGATGACCTGCAGGCTTTGAGGACTTGAGCCCGGGGCCCCGGGCCAGATGTCCTTCACGCGCACGGTGCCGGCTTCCGTCCCATCCGTGGCCCAGAGCTCCGCGCGGTTGACGCCATCCTCGGCGGAGAAGAAAACCCGTCCCCTGTAGGACGTGAGCCCGAAGACATAGGAGTTCGCCGCGCCCGGAGCGATGTCCCGCACCCGCACGGTGCCGGCCTCGGTCCCATCGCTCTTCCACAGCTCACGGCCGGAGCTGCCGTCCTCCGCCGTGAAGTAGAGCGTGGTTCCCACCACCAGGAAGTTGTCGGGGAACGAGAAGTTGGGCCCGGGCCAGATGTCCTTCACGCGCACGGTGCCGGCTTCCGTCCCATCGCTCTTCCACAGCTCGTAGCTGGAGGTGGAATCCGAGGCGATGAAGAAGAGCGTCCCCGCGACGTCCGCGAAGCGCATGGGCGAGGAGCCCGCGGCGCTGGGATAGATGTCCTTCACGCGTACGGTGCCCGCCTGGGTTCCGTCGCTCTTCCACAGCTCCACGCCGCTCGTGCCGTCGTTCGCCCCGAAGTAGAGCGTGCCGCCCACGCTGCCAAACGCGGGAGTGCCCTGGAAGGACCCCGTGGCCCCGGCGCGGATGTCCCTGACGCGCACGGTGCCCGCGGCGGTGCCATCCGTCTTCCACAGCTCCTTGCCGCTGACCCCGTCCTCCGCCGCGAAGTAGACTGTGCGCCCCACCCGCGCGAGGACCACGTCCGAAAGGTTCAGCGAGCTCGCGGCGCCGGGATGGATGTCCTTCACGCGCACGGTGCCCGCGGCGGTGCCGTCCGTCTTCCACAACTCCACACCGCTCGTCCCGTCGTCCGCCGCGAAGTAGAGCGTGTCATCCACCCGGGCGAATGCCTTCGGAGACGCGCTCGCGGGGCCGGGGTTGATGTCCTTGACGGGAACGGTGCCCGCCACCGTGCCATCGCTCTTCCACAGCTCCAGGCCATACACGGCATTGGTGGCCGTGAAGACGAGCGTGCCCTTCAGGTCCATCAGGAACGCAGGGTACGAATCGCGAGGCGTCGTGTGGATGTTCCGCAGCAGCACGGTGCCCGCGTCGGTGCCATCGCTCCTCCACAGCTCCCGGCCGTACACGCCGTCGTCCGCCGCGAAGTAGAGGACGCCGTTGCGGTTGACCAGCGACGAAGGGGCGGACCCCAGGGCACCGGGCCAGATGTCCTTCACCCGCACGGTGCCTGCCTGGGTGCCGTCGCTCTTCCACAGCTCCTTGCCGCTGACCCCGTCATCGGCCACGAAGAAGAGGGTGGAGCCCACGGCGGTGAGCGAGCTCAGCGACGGGCTCACGGTACCGGGGCGGAGGTCCCTGACGCGCACCGTGCCCGCCTCGGTGCCATCCGTCTTCCACAGCTCCCTGCCGCTGACGCTGTCATCGGCGACGAAATAGACGGTGTTGCCCACGGCGGTGAGCGAGGACGGCGAGGACATCCAGTTCCCGGGCCAGATGTCCTTCACGCGCACGGTGCCAGCCGGGGTGCCGTCGCTCTTCCACAGCTCCTCACCGGCGGCGTCCGTGGCGATGAAGAACAGCGTGCCATTCACATCCACGAGCTCGGAGGGATGGGAGCCCCCGGCACCGGGATAGATGTCCCGCACGAGCACGGTGCCCGCCGCGGTGCCGTCCGTCTTCCAAAGCTCGAAGCCAGAGGCCCCGTCATCGCCCTTGAAGAAGATGGAGCCATTCGAGACCGTGAGCAGCGGTGGGATGTACGGAGGGACGAAGCTGCCGCTTCCAGGATTGAAGTCCTTGATGAGCTGGGTGCCGGGCGAGGTGCCGTCGCTCCGCCACAGCTCGAAGCCCAGGTTGACGGTGCTCGCCACGAAGACGAGGGTGCCGTTGAGGTTCGTGAACCAGGAGGACGTCCCCGCCCCGGTCCCCGTGTAGGGCTGGACGGAGACGGTCCCCGGGTCGGTCCCGTTGCTCTTCCAGGGCCGGGCAGTCAGGCTGTTGTCCACAGCGGCGAAATAGAGCGTCCCGTTCATCGGCGTGAGCCAGGACGGGTTCGAGTGGCTGGTGGCCCCTTCTCCTGGCCATCCCACGTAGATGTTCTTGACGAGCACGGTGCCGGCCTCGGTGCCGTTCGTCTTCCACAGCTCCCGGCCGTTCCAGCCATCGTCGGCGCTGAAGTACACGGTGCCGCCGACCGCCGTGAAGGACGTGGGCCCCGAGCCGGAACCGAGGGAGATGTCCCGCAGGCGAACGGTGCCCGCCGCGGTGCCGTCGCTCTTCCAGGGCTCGCCGCCGTAGTAGTACTCGGTCGCCTCGAAGTAGAGCGTGCCGTTGACGTTCGTCAGGGAGGTGGGGTTGGAGTCGGAGTCCCCCGGCCAGATGTCCACCACCCGCTCCGGTACTGGCGGCGTTGCCCCCGTCCCCAGGAGCCGCGCGTCGCGCGTGTCCTCGGAGCCCGGCGCTTCCGGCGCATCACCACAGCCGACCGCCGTGAGTAACACCACCAAACCGGTGAGCAGGCATTGCGCCCCCAACCCCCCTCGTCTCTGTCCGTGCATCCCCATCCCTGTCGTCGTACCGCTGGCGGGGAGCATCCGGGACGCAGGCGGGAAGCGCAATCCGGGTCAATGAGAACCGGGCCGCACCCGCCGCGCTACGGGGCTCACCCCCGGCGTGATAGGATTTGTCTTGAATCCAGGGATGTCTGACACTTCCGCCATGCCATCGCTTTTCATTTCGTGATGTCTGACCCGGGGCCGTTGCTCGCCACCGCCGAGTCCGGAGGGATGCGCTGGATGTTCCTGCCCGGCGTGGCCCTCCTCGCGGTAGCGGCCTACCAGTCGCTGAAGCTGAAGCGCTTCCTGCGAGGCGCCTTCCGGGTGCCGGCCGAGGTGAGCTGGGTCCCGGGAGGGGAGGACTTCGAGCACTACTTCCAGAAGGGCAACAAGCTGGCCATGGCGCGCGACAAGGAGTTCCTCCGCAGGTACCTGTTCGGGCTCTGGGTGCTCATCCGCCCGCCCGACGAAGAGCCTCTGGAGATCGGAATCCACACGGGCAGGGCCGGCCTGTTCAAGCACGGAGACACGCTGGAGGTGCTCTACAACCCGAAGCAGCCCCAGCACGTGTTTCTGGCCGGGGAGAATCCGTGGGTGGGCCTGGTCATCCTGGGCGTCATCGGGCTCGTGGTCCTCTGGGCTCTCATTTTCGCCGGGGGTGCCGGTTCCCAGCTGGTAGGTCCAGCCCCCTTGAGGCTTCTCGCCTGCGCCGAGGCGCCGCTGGTCAAGATGGGACTGGACCAGGGAGAGAAGTACCTCCTGGGGCCCGAAGCCAACTCTCCCCATGCCGCGGCCGTCCTCGGAACCTCGGCGTGCGCTTCGGCGCCGCGAGCAGCGCGGTGGCTCCTTGCTACAGGTCGCTCTCCGCGGTGAGCTGGTCGAGGCGCAGCAGATAGGGGGGCACGGTGAGCACGGCGGCCTGCTGGAACCCTCGGCTGCCATGGACCGCCGCCTGCCCCAGCAGGAGGTATTTCTGCAAGGCCATGCCGCTGATGACATCGCTTTGTTCGCAATACTTGTTGAGCGCGAGCGCCAGGTGGCCCGTGCCCGGGCGAGAGGCAATCAAGGCATTGAACATCCCCGCGCCAGTCACCGCCCGCTCGACCAGGAACCGCACGGAGTCCTCATACTTCAGCCAGGGCACGCGGAGCTGCCCTTTCAGCGATTTCAGGACCCTGAGGTGCTTGCCCACTTCGACGTCCCGGCTGTCTCGGGCGAGCGTGCCGAGCAGTGGAATCTGTCCATTCACGTCGTTGTGATAATAGGTCTTGGACAGATCGATATCGCCCAGCCGCATGTCGATATCGATGTGGATGCCCCCAAACGCGAACAGGTAGGCCAGGCGGGCGAAGTCAGAGAAGTATTTGATTTCATCCCAGCCGCCGCCCTGCGCGCAGGTCATCCCCGCGGATGTTCCAAAGTGGTGGAGCTGGGTGCGAAGCCCGATCTCCCGGACCTCTTCCAGGCTGCAGACGGTGTAGCCCGCCATCCGCAGGGCGATGCGCTGCGAATCGCGGACTTGTGTATCGAGGCCGAGCTTCTTTTCCAGAAGCCCTTCAATCGTCTCCGAGTACCAGAGGTAGGAACGCCAGCCATGTTGGGTCGCGAGATCGCCATCCTCGATGAGGCCGGTGAGGGCGGCCTTCCGGATGGAGCCGCCCGTCCAGAAGCGGTGGATGATCTTGGGAATCGCGTGCCGCTTCCTCGTGCCGATGTCCGCGCCAATCATTCGCGACATGATCTGCGCTTCTTCGTCCGGGCTCGGATGCAGCCGCGTCGTGAGGGCGACCTCGAGGTCGACGCCGTTGATCAGGATGGGCGGCTCACGTGGCGGGCTCGCCCGCTCGAACCGGGGCGCTTGCTGGGTGACGGGCCTGAAGGAAAGCGGGGGAGCCAGCGCCCTGCCGGAGCTGTTCCGGACGTCCCAGATGGGCACCGGGGAGTCGGAATCCTGGGAACTGGAGAGTGGCTGGTGGGACGTGTCCTGGCAGATGCCCAGCCCGCAGAACACGCAGGAACCCTGCGGCGTGAGGGAGCGTCCGGACGTCAAGGACGGGAAGGTGACGGTCTTGACGACCTCATGAGTCGGGTCGACACAGAGTCCCTGATCGCAGAAGAAGCAACCCATGTCATGAATTGTCCCCCGAGCTCCATTTACGGGCAAGCCACCCGGGAGCCGGCGACGCGAGTCAGTGACTCCGTGACGCGGCTCCCATGCGGGAAGGGGGCACCGCGCCTGTCTTCGACGTGCTGGCGCCGGAGCGCGTAGTCACATGCCACTGCACTCCGTTCCCACCCTGTCCGCTGACGCGTTCCACGCCGTCCCGGCTCGATGACCTGTCGACTTCCATCGGGAGGCCCAGGGTGGCGAGCACGTCATCAAGATTGAAGGGATGCGCCGGGGAGCCAAGGTCGAACGTTTCAAGGAGGGCAACGAGTGGGCCAGGTTTTGCGACAAGGAGTTCCGCCGCGGGCACCCGTTCCAGTTCCGGGTGCTCATCCGCTCGCCTGTCTTGGATGATGCCAAGCCATCCCCTGAATGGGGGATGGTTCGCGTTCGGGGAACCCGGGCATGGTGCGCTCGACGTTGGATTGCCCATCCTGCGGCGGAGGGCCTCATGTGGATGGCACCTTGTTCGAGATCAAGACGACCCACGGTTTCCTCCCATCTCGAGCCTGGGGAACTATTTTCCGCGCCATGGCTTCATCTGGCGTTGGCCTGCCCAGAGCTTGACCTCGCATCCGGCCTTCGCGGAGACGGAGGACTGGTTCATTCAACAGTTCATGGGAGGGAGATGCGCTCCCCGGCGGAGGTAAATCCAAGCCCCGGCGCCTCCGTGGAGATTCCTGATGCGGCAGGCAGAAGGTGAGGGGAGAGTGGGCCCTCCCGGATTTGAACCAGGGACCCAAGCGAGGCGCTCCATGAATTCCACCAAGCTCCCGGGCAGCAAGGCGAGTGCGCTCTTGACGACGACGCTCGCCGCGCTCCTCGGCGCATGTGCCTCCTCTACTGGCGAGAGGGATCAAGCCCACCAATGGCAGCCCACCGGAGAGCGTGTTTGGGTTCAAACGCCGGACTGCGCCGTGCTACGCGAGAGCGACGATTGGATGAGGGCGCACCTCGAGGACGGGGTCTTCCCGCTCGCGCCCACGGACGGCGATCGTCACGGGGTGGTGGCCGCATCCGCCGGGGCCTGTCGCAGTGTGCCCGGCCTGGAGGTTGCCTCCTTCGCCGTGGCTGTCGGCAACACCTGTATGCGCGCTGTGGACCGTGGCGAATGGGGAGGTGACTTCACTGTTTTCGAGTCGGGCCGAAGAACCTTCTCTGTGGATGTGGTGGGTCCCCGTCCGCGCCGCCTGGTGCGAGCCAGCGGCCAGTGGCTCTTGCTCTCTGTCAGCCTGGGAGGAGGCACTTGGGGGTTCAGCCGGCTGGTGAATGAGGGTCGAGGGCGCTGGCGCCTCGAGCCCTTCATCGGGTTTCCGGGAGACATGTATGCGTACGGGCACGACTCGCTCGGCAGGCTGCTGCTTGCGGGAAGGGACGGTGAGACCGACGCTCGGTGCGCTTTCGGAACCCGCCTCTACCGGGTCCAGGAGGACGGACGCATCGAAAGGCTCCGCTAAGGCTGCGGAGAATGGCTCGCCGCGTGATGAATTGAAGCGGTCCGCCGACACGCTGCATCCGGCCGTTAAGGCCCCTCAGGGGCGCGAGAGCATTGAGGAAAGAGGTTGGGCCCTCCTGGATTCGAACCAGGGACCAATCGGTTATGAGCCGACAGCTCTAACCGCTGAGCTAAGGGCCCTCATGCTCTGACGCCAGACGCGGAAGGGACTATCTCTCCGCCCGCGCGCGCCTGGCAAGCGCCGCCGCGTGTCAGGCCTTGCTGTCCTTCTTCACCACGCGGAACACCTGCCCCCGCTCGTCCACCATGACGCCCTCCGCGCGCAGGCGCTTCGCCTGCTCGTGCGCCACTGGGGGCGCCAGCGTCCCGTCCGAGCGGATGACCCGCCACCAGGGGACCTGCGTGGCCTGCCCCGGCAGGTGCTTCAACTCCCGCCCCACGCCCCGCGCCGCGCCCGGCCTTCCCGCGTAGATGGCCACCTGCGCGTACGAGCGCACCTCGCCCCGGGGAATGGAGCGCACCTGCTTCATCACGCTGTCGGAGAAGGGGAGGGGCTTCTCGGCGGGCTTCTTCGCGGCCACGGCGTGCCTCCAAGGGGACGTCAAAACGACGAAGGCCCCCGGTCCACTGGAGGGAACGGAGGCCTTCGAATCCAATCAGCTCAACGGCCCTGCGTCAGCTCTCCACGAAGGAGCGCAGGCGCTTGGAGCGGCTGGGGTGGCGCAGCTTGCGCAGCGCCTTGGCTTCAATCTGGCGGATGCGCTCGCGCGTCACCTCGAAGTCCTGGCCCACCTCTTCCAGTGTGTGGTCGCTCTTCTCGCCAATGCCGAAGCGCATGCGCAGGACCTTCTCCTCGCGCGGCGTGAGCGTGGCCAGCACCTTCCGCGTCTGCTCGGCCAGGTTCATGTTGATGACCGCGTCCGCGGGCGACACGAGGCTCTTGTCCTCGATGAAGTCGCCCAGGTGGCTGTCCTCTTCCTCGCCAATGGGCGTCTCCAGGGAGATGGGCTCCTTGGCGATCTTCAGGACCTTGCGCACCTTGTCGAGCGGCAGCTCCATCTTCTCCGCGATCTCTTCCGGCGTCGGCTCGCGGCCAATCTCCTGCACGAGGTAGCGGCTCGTGCGGATGAGCTTGTTGATGGTCTCGATCATGTGCACCGGGATGCGGATGGTGCGGGCCTGATCCGCGATGGCGCGGGTGATGGCCTGACGGATCCACCAGGTGGCGTACGTCGAGAACTTGTAGCCGCGCTTGTACTCGAACTTGTCCACCGCCTTCATCAGGCCGATGTTGCCCTCCTGGATGAGGTCCAGGAACTGCAGGCCGCGGTTCGTGTACTTCTTCGCGATGGAGACCACGAGGCGCAGGTTCGCCTCCACCAGCTCGCTCTTGGCGCGCTCGGCGCGCTTCTCACCCAGTCGGATGGCGTCGTAGTTACGGCGCAGCGCGTCCACGGGGAGGTTGGCTTCCTCCTCCACGCGCTTGATCTTCCGCACCGCCGTGCGCACGTCGCGGTCCAGGACCTCCAGCTGCTCGGGCGTGAAGTTGAGCTGCTTCTGGAGCTTCTTGGCGATGTTCGGGTTCTCGCGCGACTCCTTGAGCTGCGGGCGCAGGTCCTTCATCACCACGCCGTAGCGGCGCTCCAGGTCCCCGAGCTCCTCCTCGGCCTTCTCCACGCGCTCGATGAGGCCCTTGAGGTTCACGACGATGCGGTCCACCTGCTTCTTGTTCAGCCGCATCTCCTCCAGGACCTCCATCATCTTGGTCCGGAGGTCCTTCACCTCTTGCTTGAGCTCCTTCTTGCGGACCTCGGTGAGCTTCTTCTTCCCGGAGAGCTCCTCCTCCAGGACCTCGCAGTCCTTGGCGAACTTGCGGAAGCGCTCGATCTGCTTGGAGATCTGCTCGATCTTGTTGAGCTCGCTCTGCGCCAGCTGCGCGGGGGCATCGCCCTCGGCGGCCTCCTCGGCGGGCTCTTCCGCGTTCTCCGACTGGGCCTCTTCGGGCGCGTCCTTGATGACGTCGCGCACGCGCAGCTTGCCCGTCTTCAGGCGGTTGCTGATGTCCAGGATGTCCGCCACCGCGACGCGGCAGGCGAGCAGCGCGCGCAGGACTTCCTTCTCACCCTCTTCGATGCGCTTGGCGATCTCCACCTCGCCCTCGCGGGTGAGGAGGCTGACGCTGCCCATCTTGCGCAGGTAGAGGCGGACGGGGTCGTTGGACTTGCCACCCGGCTCGTCGTCCTCGTCCTTCTCGTCCTCGTCCTGGTCTTCCTTCTCTTCCTCGACGGCGACGGTGGGCTTGATCTCGTTGGACTGCGCGGCCTTCTGCGCGTCCACGATCTCAATGTCGTTGTCGCCGAACATGCTCATCACGTCGTCGATCTGATCGGACGACACGATGTCGGCGGGGAGGGCGTCGTTCACCTCGTCATAGGTGAGGAAGCCCTTCTCGCGGCCCGCGGCCAGCAGGTCCTTCACTTCCTTGCGCTCGGCGACGGGATCCTCCTCCACGTCGTCTTCCACGGCGTCCGGGTCCACCTGGACGGCGGCGGCGGCTTCCTCCGCGGCCTCCTCGGGGTCCACGTCGTCGGCCATGGCGGCGACGCCCTTCTTCTTCTTGATCTTCTCGGGCGCCTCGGAGGGGGCTTCCTTCGCCACCAGCTCCGTCTCGTCAGGCTCCGCTGCCTTCGTGACCTTCGCCGCAGGGCTGTCCGGGGCCTTCTTCTTGCGGATCACCGGGTCCACCTTCTTCTTGGTGGGCTTCACGGATGCCTTGGGGGGCTTCTGCGTCGGCATTCGGGTACTTCTCCTTAAGAAAATCAGGTGCTTTGGCCTGGGCGAGCCGGCCGATCTACCGCAAAGTCGAGCTTTCTTACAAACGCGAACTCAAACCGGTTGCATTGGTGCCTTTGTTCCCGTTGCCGAGGAAGCGGGCCTCAGCTCATCCAGGACGCGCTTACGGAGCGACAGCAGCTCCTTGCGCTCGGACAGGAGCTGACGCGTCTCCTCTGTCAAATCAAAAGCGCCCGGAGTCTGTTCCGTCGCTCGCTTTATATAAACGAGCCGCTCGTCGATACGCCGCACCATGATGTCGCGGCACGTGAGGATGAACTCCGTCTCCAGCTCCATTCCCCCGGGGGAGAGCCGGCGGCCGGCCTCCAGGAGCGTCCGCTTGACGACCTCCGTCGCCTCGAAGAGCGCCTCCTCCAGCCCCTGGCCGGACGTGGCCTGGGCCAGCAGCATCCGCAGTCCCATGTGGGACAGTTCATCACATACGCGGAAGGTGTCCCGGGCGAGCAGCCGGGAATCCCGAAGGATTGCGGCCACATAGAGCGCTTCCGACTCCGGCGGAGGGCGCTCCGCCTGGGGCTTGGGCACCGGGCGGGGCGTGGCCTGGGC
>NZ_RAWK01000282.1 GCF_003612165.1 Corallococcus aberystwythensis
CCCTCCCCGCCCCCGCGAGCCGCAGCGCGCCGAAGCCGAGGATGGCCACCAGCACCGCCGCGAACACCGCCACTCCGGGCAGCACGCGGCGCCCCATCTCCCGGTGCTCGAACGCCCAGTTGGCCACGGTGGCGAACCACACCAGGACGAACGTCAGGCCCCACAACCCCGTCACCGACACCCACTGCACCAACACCGGCACCCGGGCCTGCGTGTAGGCCAGCACGCCCCAGGTGCCGAACGGGTTGCCCTGGCTGCTGAAGAACTCCACCGCCGTCGTCGCCGCCGGCAGGAAGAGCGTCCCCGCGAAGGAGCCCCGCGGCCCCACGACGAGCCGGTCCGCCAGGTACAGCCCCGCGACGACCACCGCGCCTCCCAGGGCCATGCCGAAGGCGCTCGCCGCGGAGCCCGGGAACACCCCCAGGTTCGCCACGCCCGCGGCAACGGTGTTGGCCACCAGGAGCCCCACGAAGCCCACCGCGGGACGCTGCCGCCGGGAGAAGACGAGGAACAGGGCGCCCATCAGCCAGCCGGGCAGCACCGCCCACTCCGTGTTCAGCAACAGCACCAGCCCGGCCCCCGCGCCCAGGGCGAGCCACGGCATGAGCGTGGGCAGACGCCGAGCTCCTTCATCCGGATGACCGCTCATCGCGATCCCCGCTTCTTCGTCGAACCCGTCAGCCGCTGAAGCGCTTCGTGCGCCTCGTCACACCAGCGCAGGTGCGCCTCCAACCCGAGCAGTCCCGCGCGGATGGACAGATGCTGGTAGGCAAGCTCCGGGTCGTTTCTCCGGGACTGGCGCACGTCCTCGTCAATGAGGCGCAGCGTCGCCAGCAGTCCCTCCGCCTCGGCGCGGCTGCGCTCCACATGGGCCAGGGAGTCCTCGGATCCCACCTGGGCCCCGAAGAAGAGCTTGAGCAACAGCTCGTTGCGCTCGACGTGCGGGAGCGTCGGCCGCCGCAGCCATTCCGCGAGCGCCGCCCGCCCCGCCGTCGTCACCCGGTACACCTTCCGGACCCGTCCGCCCTGTGAGGGCTCCTCCGGATCGAGCTCGACGAGGCGCTCCTCCGCCATCCGATCCAGCGTCGGGTACAGGTTGCCGTAGCTCTCCTGCCAGAAGTGCCCCACCGAGCGCTCGATGGCACTTCGCAGGCCGTATCCATTCATCGGCTCCCGGCACAGCATCCCCAGGATGGCGAACCGACAGGTGCTCTCCCTCGCCATGACTGCCTCCTTCATCCGTATATATCAGCCTGATATATCAGCCTGATATATCTGGCCGCCAGCCCCGCGAAGCGCGTCCGCGGGGGTGAGGCGGCGAGGGCTCCATCAGGCGGCAGCGCCCCTCGCTGGGAATGGCGGACGGGTGCCCTGAACCGGTCAGCGCTCCGACCGCCGTGGCGGAGGCTGCTCAGCCTCTCTTGGGGGCCACGCCCGCCGCAGCCGGTGAGTTCCCCTGGATGGTGTCCCTCCAGGACCTGGCCGGGAACCACCTGTGTGGCGGCACCATCATCAACACCCACTGGGTCCTCACCTCACGTCAGTGCGTGCTGGGGACCAGCACGTTGATGAAGATGAGCGTGCCGCTGATGTCCAACGCGGATCCCCACCTGCCGACTCCGGTCAGCGCATGTCCTCCGGCCACTTGCGCTCCACGCCGGTGGGGTTCTGCTGGTACAGCTCCGCGAGCCGGGCCTTCACCTCCTCCACGGTGCCGACGATGACGTAGGTCTGCGTCTTGATGTCCTCCGGCACGCCCCCCGACATGCCGAAGGTGACGCCAAGCTTGGAGCAGTTCTGCTTGGGGTCCTTGAGGTCGAACTGGTGCAGGCGGTACTGGAGATCCGGAAGCGTCTCGTCTGGCGACCAGATGGCCATGGCGTGCTTGCCGTCCTCCGTGGCGACGATGAGCGGCACGTTGCCCGCCTCGTCCGCGAAGCCACCCGGCTTCGGGTCCTCCGAGTGGACCCGCGGGTACTCGCGCGTCTCGCCTGTCGCCGGGTCGAAGCGGTAGTGCTTCTCGAATTCGCCGTTGACGTAGGTGGTGGGAGCCTCGACGTAGGCCTTGTCGTGGGGGGCGGCCAGGTGGATGTGGCTGTCGTACCGGATGACGTTGTCGTGACCGCCCACGCCGACGGTGATGTCCTTCGTGATGAGGTCCTCGGAAACCTTGGTCGTGTTGACGGCTTTACCAACGCTGTTGTACGGGCCCGCCTCCTCTCCCGGCTCCAGCCAGTAGGCGGGATGCACCGTGCTGCTCATGCGGCCGGGCTGCGCGCCGTAGCCCACCACCTGGGACGTGGAAGTGGAGGTCTCGCCGTTCCGGTGGCTCCCGGCCTCGGTGGGCATCAGGGCCTCGTCGTAGCCGTCCAGCGAGAAGGCCACCTGCATCTGCCGGCCATGGTCCTGGTTGTTGATGTACTCCTTGCCGTCGTAGACGAGGCTGGTGACCGCGCCGCCGTGGCTCGCGGAGGTGCCCATCTGCACCGTCGCGTTGCCGAAGGAGGTGTCCCCGTCCTTCGGGCCCGTGGTGCCGTAGGGGCCCGTGGGCTGCTGGACGCCTCCTGGCCCCTGCGTGGCCGCCGCGGTCATGTCCCCGCCGGGCCACGCGGTGCCCAGGCGCTGTCCCTCCTTGGAGAAGGCCTGCACCTTGCCGCCAAGGTCGACGAGGTAGCCGTTCTGGAACTCCTGGAAGGGCACCGCGTCGGACTTGCCGGCGTCGCGCCGGGCGGCGCGGAACTCCTCCACCATCGGGTCATCGAGGAAGGGCGCGCCGGTCTTCTCGGCGCTCACGAGGCCGGAGTTGGGGTAGCCCAAGAGGGAGTTGGTGCCCTGCCGGCCGTGGGTGAAGGTGTTGTCCGAGTAGGCCTTGCAGATGTCGCCATGCACCTCGAAAGACACCCACTGGTTGCGGTCGGAGGGGTTGAGCGCCTGGCCCGGCGGCGGACGGCAGAAGGTGTAGAGCTGCATCTGCCGCTCGCCGGTGGCGGGGAAGTCCTGGAAGAAGGCAGGGACGTTCTCGTTGCCGGGCACGGTGGAGCGGCCCGCCGGGTAGATGGGCGAGCGGGAGCCATGCATCGTCTGGTCGGCGGCGGCGTCAGGCAGGGTGGTGCCGCGCTTGCGGTTGAGCTCGGCCTCGGCATTGCCTTTGAATTGTTCGCACCAGGCCTGCCAGTCTTCGACGGACGGGTTGGACACGTCCGGAGGAGGCGTGGGCTCGGACAGGGCGCTGTGGGACGAGGACGCCGGGGGACGGGACTGCGGCTCGAAGCTGCTGCGGGAGAACAGCTCGCGGAGCGTGCGCTCGGCGGTGGAGTCCTGGGGCGTCGTAGCCCGCGAGTCCTTGTCCGAGACCGAAAATGCCCGGACACCATTCTGACCAGATGAGAAACGAGAAACGCTGTCCATGAGGGCCCCCCCGAGGCGTGCCGCGATATCCGCCACTCTCCCTACGATTATTGGGGGGATCCATTGCCGGGTTGCTGAATCGGCCGGGCCCCTTGCTTCGGGAGACCGTGTCCTGTGCCTGTCCCGCTCATCCTGGTGTCGGGACCGGGCGCGGCGGCGCGCAACAGCATCGGGCTGGTGCTGGTGACGGGCATGGCGCTGGGCACGCACGAAAGCTCCAGCAGGCGCCTGACGCCGCTGCGTGGACGAGGGCTGGAGCAGCGTTGTCGGCCGAGCCGCCTGGAGGCACATGCCCCAGGCGGTTCTTCTTTTGAGCGGCAGGACAGCGCGCCACGGGCCCCGGGGAGGCTCAAAGCAGTGCTGTCCTCAGGGGCCTCCATCAGTTCATCACGAACTCAATGGGATGGTGGTCGCTCACCAGTCGCATCGTTTCCAGGTCCAGCCGCCTTGCCGACCGTGGTGCCGGTGTCGTCCCCGATGAGCCAGGTGAACCGAGGGTCCTGCCGCAGGGGATTCGTCGCCCAGGCTTTCTTGGGAAGATAGCCGCAGCCTGCGCTCCAGTTCCCCATGAGCACGCCGTTGACGACGCCCCAGCGCACAGCGTGCGTGATGACTGGACACATCAGCCTGTGACGGCAGTCACCAGGTCCTGCCTGGGGGAACGGAGGCTGCGCCACACGCGGCCTCAATGGAACCAATGGGTTGGGCGCCCAATGGGGCTCCGGAGGGCCTGGCACGCCCGCTGCTATGGGTGGACTCAACGCAGAACGCGGTCCCCACCCTCTTCTTCCGAAACGAGCTCCCCCATGAAGCTCTCCTCCGCTCGCGGTCCCTCCACCAGCGCCATCCGCCGTCCCCCCGCGCAGGACCTCCCGTCTTCCAAGCCGAGCTCCCCCAACGTCCCCCAGAAGCCGGACGCCAAGCCCTCCTCTCCCAACGCTCCGAACGCGCTCCAGAAGCCGGACGCCAAGCCCTCCTCGCCCAACGCTCCGAACGCGCCCCAGAAGCCGGACGCCAAGCCCTCCTTGCCCGACGCTCCGAACGCGCCCCAGAAGCCGGACTCCCGCTTCTCCAAGTCCTCGCTGCTCGACGCCACTACCCAGCTGCCGGACCTCGCCTCGCCCTTCCTGTCCAGCGGCGCCCAGATGTCGGACGCCATGCTCTCCGCGCCCTCCATGCTTGGCGGCGCCCAGATGCCGGACGCCATGCTCTCCGCGCCCTCGATGCCTGGCGGCGCCCAGCTGCCGGACGCCACGCTCTCCGCGCCCTCGCTGTCCGGCGGCGCCCTGCGCCCTGACTCCGCGCTCTCTTCGCCCCTGATGCAGTCGCTCCAGACGGACGGCTTCTCTCCGGCCGGCGCCAGCAAGACCGAGGGCATCAGCAAGCTGCTGGGGGACGTCGCCTCGGTGCTCAGCGGCATCACCGAGCTGGTGCAGGCCGTCACCCAGGGCGTGCAGGCCGCCAGCCAGGGCGTGCAGGGTGTGGCCCAGGGCGTGACGGGCGTCGTCGGCGCCGTTGGCTCCGTGGGCAGCTCGCTGTTGGGCGGCGCGCTCGGCCAGGGCAGCGCGGATCCGACGGCCGGCATGAGCCAGGCCCCGACCCTCGAGTAACCCGACGGCGCCTCGCGCCCGATGAAACAAAGAGCCCCTTCCCGGCACGGACCGGAAAGGGGCTTTGTCACTGCGGAGACCACCGCTGGGTTACTTCGCGTCGACGGTGGACTCGCTCACGCGGCTCATTTCGAGTGCTGCTGCAAAGTCGTAGGAAGCGTATCGAGCCATGCGTGCGTTCAGCCGCGGTTCGAAGCCGGGGGATGGTATTCCTGAAGGGCGCATGCTCTCGCGACTCCAGCCGCTCTATCTCCTTCTCGTCGTGGAGCCGTCTGTCTGCCGAGAGCGCGAACGCGAAGTCGAGGCGTGGGAGAGGCGCACCGGTCGTCGCGTTCCCGAAGTGGTGCGCGAGTTCTTCACGACGAACGCCACGATTCCGATGGCGGGGCAGGCCATGGAACCGTCAAAGGGGCCGCGCGTGTCTCAATGGGCCCATGCCGGAGGTCCATCCTGCTGCCCTTCCTCTTTTTAAGCCTGCTCGCTGCGACGCCCGTACCGGTGGTGGAGATAGAGGTATTCGTGCCGTTGTGCGACAACGCCTTGATTGCATGCGGGCGCGGCCCCGCGGGCGATCCCCGCTCCCTGGAGGCAAATCTCTACTGGGGCGCGGCCTACGGGGCGGAGCGCTTCCTCTCGCGGGCTTCCGGGTTCCGGGTTCGGAGCCGCCATGATGGCCCGGCGGACTCAGCGGTGCTGCGCGAGCTCGTCATCGATCGGGCTGCCGCCCACGAGGAGCGGCCTGTCCGGCTCCTGCTCCATGCCTATGCGGGAGACCGGATTGACAGCGCACTGGAGGACTTCCTGCGCGCCGCCGCGGGTGCGAGCCAGGCCGACCTCGTGGTCTGGGCCGGACATGACCGACTCATGGACCGCGCCCCACCCGGGATTCAGCCCCTCCCAGGTGCGACGCCCAGGCCCGTTGTTGTCCTGGCCTGCATGAGCGAGCAGTTCTTCGGGCCGGTGCTGGAATCACTGGGAGCTCGGCCGGTCGTGCTCACCCGAACCCTGATGGCGCCCGAGGCCTACCTTCTCGAAGCGTTGGCCTCCGCCACTGCGCGGCATGGCCTGACGGAGCCAGCAGCCCTGCGCACCGCGCTCGTCGACGCCTATGCCCGCTACCAGCGAATCACTCGCCGTTCGGCCAGTTCGGTCTTCTCCAGGGTGCCCACGGCTCAAGCGCTGCCCCGCGATGCAGCAACGCCCGCGGCGCCGGCCACGGCCCCTCGAAGCGCGTCTGCTCCCTCGCCGGCTGGGCGGTAGTCCCAGCAATCCATCGAGGCGCACAGCCGCCTGTCAAAGGCGGCTTGTCTATCCGCCCCAGGCCGCGCCGTGGGGTGCCGTGCGCTGGTGGTGACAGACACACCCGTTTCAGCTCACTCCAAGTCCCGGGCGAGCACGTGCTCGTGGGCGTGGACGCCCCGGCGCTCACTTCCCGCAGACGCGGTTTGCATCGGCCACGCAGCCGTTGGTGTTCTGGCAGCTCGTGCAGGGCAATTTCGTGCTGTTGTGTTTGTAGTAGCAGCCGACGGGCTCGGAGCGGGCATCACGCACTTCGCAGAACACGATGGTGCCGGTGGAGCAGAGCGGCTCTCCGACCGGCTCGCCGCAGCAGCCCTCGCCGTCGAAGTGAGGCCGCAACTCCGTGGTGCACTCCATCCCGGTCGGCCCCTCCCCTCCTCCGAGGTCCGTGCCGGCACAAGCGGTGAGGGTCAGTGCGAGGAGCCATCGCCACGGCCTGGAGGTCACGCGTCGTTCCTGTCTTGAGAGGCGAGAGCGCCGCTTCGAGTGTATCGAGGAGATGAAGCCGACCATAGGCGGAATGCGGGCCCTGTGGGTTGGCGACGAATGATCCGTTCGGCCACGGCGACGTTGATGACCCAGCCTGCGCCCAACAGCAGCGCCCTGGCGAGCTCACCCGGCGGTCCGACGAGGAGGAACCAGGGCACGGAGACCAGCACCTGCGTCCCCGCGCCCAGACCGACAGCGTAACCTCGAATCATCCAGGCCCGGTGGCCAACCAGGTCCCGCCGCGGGAGCGCGGCCAGCCCCAGGACGAGGGACAGGACCATCGCCGAGCCGAACAGGAGCCGCAGGCCGTCGAGGAGCGCACCGTCGCCTTCGGCGCGCGGATAGAACAGCGTCATCCACAAGCCCGAGAGCCCGGCCACGAGGCCGCACGCGACCAGCAGCCGCCCGGCGACGCGGTGCCAGCCGGGCCGCCGACGGCGAAAGTCCGGGGCGAATTGGAAGGCACCCAGGACGCAGTACACGCTGGCGCAGAGGACGTGCAGCGCCACCGGCAGGGGCGATGCGAAGAACCGCGCGTTGCTCGGCGTGAGCTCGGCGCCGTTCGCCAGCTCCGTCAGACGGCCGGCGCCGGCGAGGATGGGCACGAGCGAGAGCGCGACCAGCGCGGCGGACACGAGCCGCTCGGCCTTGGGGGTGGAGGTCATGGTCGAACAGATAGCCCTCCGCGACGACCGACGGAATTGACTGAGTTCCTTCACCTGATATGCGCAAATGCATGGATTGGCGGACGGCCAGATTCGATTGGAATCGAGCGCGGGCCTTTCTGGTCACCGCGGAAGAGGGCTCGCTCACGGCGGCGGCGCGCGCGCTCGGCATGGCGCAGCCGACACTCGGGCGTCAGGTGAGCGCGCTCGAGGACGAGCTGGGCGTGGTGCTGTTCGAGCGCGTGGGACGGGGCCTCACGCTGACGCCGAGCGGGCGCGAGCTGCTCGACCACGTTCGGGCCATGGGCGACGCCGCGGGGCGCGTCTCGCTCGCGGCCGGCGGACAGTCGCAGAGCATCACCGGGCTGGTCCGCATCACGGCCAACGAGATCTACTCGGCCTTCCTGCTGCCGCCCATCGTGGAGAAGCTTCGGCGCGAGGCGCCGGGCATCGAAATCGAGCTCGTCGCAACCAACACCGCGGTCGATCTGCGCCGGCGGGAAGCGGATATCGCGATCCGGAACTTCCGCCCCACCCAGCCCGACCTCATCGCCACCAAGGTCCGGGACGATCCGATGCGCCTGTATGCCGCGACCCGCTACCTCGCGAGCATCGGCAACCCACGGACGCCGAAGGCCCTGAGCCGCGCCGACTTCATCGGGCTTGGCGGGACGGACGCCATGCTCCACGGGCTGAACGGGCTGGGCTTGAGCCTGACGCAACGGAACTTCCCGGTGCTGACGGGGAACCACCTCGTGCACTGGGAGATGGTCAAGCGGGGCCTCGGCGTGGGCGTCGCTCCGGAGCGCGTGGGAGACGCCGAGCCGCGGGTCCGGCGGGCCCTCCCCAGCCTCGCCCCGTGGGTCCTTCCCCTCTGGCTGACGACCCACCGAGAGCTGAACACCAGCAAGCGCATCCGGCGGGTGTTCGATCTGCTCGCGACTGAACTCGGGAGGTGAGTGACGGCGGCGCGTCTGTCCGGCGCAGCAGTCCTGCCCCATCGCATCAGCCGTCCGGGCTGCTCGCAGCCACGAGGCGAGGGCCGCGCAACCCGGGCCCCCAGGACCCGGCCGGGTTGGGCATGGGGGCCACTGCGGCCTGGCGCTCAACACCCCGCCATCCGCGCAAGCCCCCCGCGCCGGGTCCAGTCCCCAGCTCGGTAGCGGGCCCGATAGCCCTGCACGGCCCGCGGGTCAGTACAGCTCGGCGCTCGCGAGGTACGGGAGGGTCGTGCCGTTCTCTCCGCCCACCACGAGCACCCGGCCGTCGGGGAGCCGTGTCGCGGTGTGCGCCCGGCGAGCCTGGATGAGCGTGCTGGTGTTCGACCACGCGCCGGAGGCATACACCTCCACGCTGCCGAGGATGGCGGTGGTGCCCGTCCCGCCCGCCACGAGCACCCGGCCATCCTGCAGCGACGTCGCCGTGAAGCGCGAGCGGGCTTGAATGAGCCCTCCCTTGGCGGTCACGTTGGGGCTCTTGAAGAACGGATCGACCAGCTCGGTCGTGGCGAGCGAAGCGCTGGTGCCCGTCCCACCCGTCACAAGCAGCTTGCTGTCAGTCAGCACCGTCGCGGTGTGCCAGGCACGGGCCTGGGCGAGGGTCAGCCCGCTCACCGCGCTCCAGGTGCCGGCCGTCGGATTGTATTGCACGGCCGTGGCGAGGGCCGAGGTGATGGCGGTGGTGCTCTGGCCGCCCACCACGAGGACCTGCCCCGGCGTCATCTGGAACTGCGCGGGCAGCAACGTCGCCGTGTGGTTGAAGCGGACCGCTGGCAGCGAGCCCGTGGCGGTCCAGAGGCCCGTCGCCGGATCATACAGCTGGGCCGTGGCGAGGGCCGCCGTGCCAAAGCCTCCCACCACGAGCACCTTGCCGCCAGGCAGCAGCGTCGCGGAGTGGGAGTAGCGGGCCTGGGTCAGCGAGCCCGTGGAGGTCCAGAGGCCCGTCGCCGGATCATACAGCTGCGCCGTGGCGAGGGCCGCCGTGCCAAAGCCTCCCACCACGAGCACCTGACCGTTGCTCAGCAACGTCGCGGTGTGGAAGTACCGGGCCCCGGTTAGCGCGCCCGTGGGGGCCCAGGTGCCGGTGGCCGGGTCATACAGCTCCGCGCTCGCCAGCGCGCCGGCGGCCCCCTGCCCTCCCACCACGAGCACACGGCCGTCAGGCAGCAGCGTCGCCGTGTGGTAGCGGCGGGCCTGCGCGAGCGGCCCGGTCCCCTTCCAGGTCTCGACGGCCGGGTCATGCAGCTCGAAGCCGCGCAGGACGCCGCTGGGGCCAAGCCCCGCCATGACGAGCACCTTCCCGTCGGGTAGCGCGGTCGCGGTGTGCCACGCGCGGCTCGTCGTGAGCGGCGCGGAGGTGTGCCAGGCGCCAAGCACCGGCTCGAAGAGTTCCGTGCTGGAGAGAAAGCCTGTGGCGACCTTGCCGCCCGTCATCAGCACCTGGCCATCCGGAAGCAGCGTCGCGGTGTGGCTGGAGCGCCCCACCGCCATCGAGCCCGCCGCGGTCCAAACGCCGGTGGCCGGGTCATACAGTTGGGCCGTGGCCAGGGCCGCGGTGGCGCCATCTCCGCCGGCCACCAGCACCTTGCCGCTGTCCAGCAGCGTCGCCGTGTGAGCGGAGCGCGCCGTCAGTGCCCCCGTCGCGCTCCAGACGCCGGTGGCCGGATCATAGAGCTGAGCGGTGGCCAGGGCCGCGGTGGCGCTCCTGCCGCCCGCGACGAGCACCTTGCCGCCAGGCAGCAGCGTCGCGGTGTGGAGCGAACGCGCCGCAGCCAGGGAGCCCGTCGTCGTCCAGGCGCCAGTGGCCGGGTCGAACACCTCGCTGGTCGCGAGAGGGGCGCTGGCCCCCAGACCGCCGGTGACGAGAACCCTGCCATCGGACAGGAGCGTCGCCGCGTGGAGGCGGCGGGCCTGCGCGAGCGAGCCCGTCGTCGTCCAGGTGCCGGTGGCCGGATCCAGCAGCTCGCAGGTGACGAGCGCGCCGCTGGCGTCCCTTCCGCCGGTGACGAGCACCCTGCCATCCGTCAGCCGCGTGGCCGTATGGCTGTCGCGGGCCTGGGCCAGCGGGCCGGTGACGGACACGGTTCCCGTGGCGGGGTCCGCGAGCTCGGCACTGGTGAGGAGACCGTTGGCGCCCAGCCCGCCCACGACGAGCACCCGGCCGTCGTCCAGCGTCGTCGCGGTGTGGAGCTGGCGGGCCTCGGCCAGGGTCGGAGGCTGCGCCCACGCGCCCGTGGTCGGGTCGAACACCTCGGAGGTCGCCAGCGCGGTGCCGGTGCCGCCCACCACGAGCACCCGGCCATCGAGCAGCGCCGTCGCCGTGTGGCTGGAGCGGGACTGCGTCAGGCGGCCCACCGAGGAGGAGCCGGTCGCGGGGTCATACACCTGGACGCTCCTGCTTGCGCCTACGAGGAGCACCCTGCCCTGAGTCAGCAGGGTCGCGGAGTGGAAGGAAAGCCCCTCCGACATCGCGGCCGTGGCGGCCCAGGTGCCCGTGGCCGGGTTGTACGCCACGGCCGTGGCGAGGCTCCCGGTCGTGTTGCTTCCGCCGGTCACGAGCACCCGGCCATCCGGCAGCAGCGTCTGTCCGGCATAAGCGCGGTACGCGGGGAGCGCGCCCGTCGTCGTCCAGGTACCGGTGGCCGGATTGTAGAGAAGGCACGAGGAGTAGTAGGCGCCGGCCGCGGCACGTCCGCCCACGAGAAGCGCCTTGCCATTGAGCAGCGCCGTCACCTGGTGCATGTAGCGGATGTTCGGCAGTGAGCCGGTGGCCGCCCAGGTGCCGGTGGCCGGATCATAAAGCTCCGCGCTGGCGAGGATGTTGGACCCCGTGACGCCGACGCCAAGGCCCCCTGCCACCAGCACCTTGCCGGTGTTCAGCAGCGTCACCGAGTGGAAGTAGCGAGCCACCGAGAGCGCGCCCGTGGAGGACCACGTTCCCGTGGCCGGGTCATACAGCTCCGCGCTGGCGAGGGCGCCGACCTCACCGCCCCCCCGTCCTCCCGTCACGAGCACCCGGCCGTCGGGAAGCAGCGTCGCCGCGTGGTTGAAGCGGCCTTGAGCCAGCGAGCCGGTGACAGACCACGTGCCGGTGGCCGGATTGAACAGCTCCGCGCTGGCGAGGGCATTGCTGTTGGAGACAAGTCCTCCCACCACGAGCACCCGGCCGTCAGGCAGCAACGTCGCCGTGTGATTGTCTCGCACCGAGGACAGGGTCGCCGTGGAGGTGAGCGCCGCCGCTGCGCCCTGCCCCCACGTCCCCTCCTGCGCCAGGTCGGGCCCGCAGGCGGTGAGCGCGAGCATGAGCGCCACGGCGAGCGGGGTGAGGGACTTCGCGCGGGGAGACTGGCATCGCCGCTCGGAGCTGGCTCGCGAGAGAGCTTCGGATGATTCGACGTGGGGCATGGAGGGCTGACGCTTTCGGGCGTGGGAAGGCTTCGGGGCTGCGACAACCAGGGTCGGCGCCAGCGTGAGGAGCACGGCCGCACTCTAGGTCATCCGGGTGATTCCTGGAGTGAGCCTCTGAAGCTGCGACGCGCGCAGGCGTCGCCTCCCGGCCGCGGACGCCAGTTCATGCGCGCGGAAGCAGGGAAACCAGCAGCGCGTCGAGTGCCTCGCGCTTGAAGGGCTTGGTGATGAGGGGGCGGGTCGTCTGCTCCACGAACTCCCGGGAGCTGGGCGTGTAGGCGCCTCCCGTCATGAAGATGATGCGCTGGGCCTGCTCGGGCAGCTCCTCGCGCAGCGCCTCGTGGAACTGCCGCCCCGTCACCTCCGCCATCATCAGGTCGCAGAGGATGGCGTCGTAGCGCCGCCCCTCGCGGATCCACTCCAGGGCCTCCTTCGCGCGGGGGGTGAAGTCCGCTTCGTGGACGTCCATCAGCAGCAGGCGGAGGGTCACCCCGAACGACCGCTCGTCATCCACGATGAGGATCCTTCCGCGCCGGGGTGTCAGGGCGGGGGCGCGTGGGGCG
>NZ_RAWK01000283.1 GCF_003612165.1 Corallococcus aberystwythensis
ACCTCCGGCGGCGGGGCGGGGGGCGGCTCTGGCGTGCGCAGGAGGAAGAGGCCTGCTCCGGCCAGGAGGACCACCCCGGCGGCGATGCCCAGGGGCCAGCGCATGGAACGAACAGGGGACGGCGGACGGGGGGCGTTATCGCTGGGGGTCATGAGAGTGAGGACGCTGTGGAGGAGGGAAAGGGCTTACAGCTCGCCGGCGCGGGCCTGGTCTGCCAGACGGAAGGAGAACTCCGCCCGGCGGTTCTTCTCCGGGGCGCTCGCGTCCGCGGGCCGCTCTTCTCCGTACGAGATGACGGAGATGCGCCCGGGCTCGATGCCCAGGTTCACGAGATAGGCGCGCACGCTGGCGGCCCGGCGCTGGCCCAGCGCGACGTTGTATTCGGTCGTGCCCAGCTCGCAGGTGTGGCCCGCCACCGTCACCTTCGCGAGGCTCCGCTGACGCAGGGCCTGGGCAATGCGCGCCAGCTCGTCGGTGGACTCGGGCGGGAGGAGGGAGGAGTCGAGCGGGAAGTAGATGGGCGTGGCGTTGAGCGCCGCGAGCGCCTGCTCCGCGTCGTCATGCGCGGGCTGCTCCGCATGGCTGCCATCATTGACGGACGGGGCCGGCGGATGGGTTGCCGCGTCGGCCGTGCTCGTGTTGGCCGCGCGCCTGGCGCAACCGGTGAGGCCAATGACTGACATCAGGAGGAACAGGGGGGCTCGGTTCATGCCCTGATACATGAGCAAGGGCTGTGCCGCTGTCCTCCCGTCTGGCGCCGCGTGGGGTGCGGCGCAATGACTGGCAAAGCGCGTCGTCCTAGCGTTGCGAAACGCCGCTGTCGGTCCGCTCCCTGCGGTGGATGGTGGAGACATCAATCCCCAACAGCTCCGCCGCCCGCGTCTTGTTGCCTCCACAGCGGGCAACCACCCACGCGATGTATTCACCCTCCAGCTGTCGCAGCGGCACCACCTGCCCGTGGGCCGCGGCCAAGGGGTGGACCTCCGGCGCGGCGTCCGGGGTGTGCAGCTTCAGCTGGGCCAGGTCCACCGTGGGCTGCGCGCCCAGGACGACCAGCCGTTCCACCAGGTTCTCCAGCTCGCGCACGTTGCCGGGCCAGGGCATGCGCGTGAGCGTGGCCACGGCCTCGGGGGCCAGGGTGGTGACGGGGGAGCGCGGATTGCGGGCGCGGGCCTGCGCCACGAAGTGCTCGGCGAGCTTCGGGATGTCCTCCATGCGCTCGCGCAGTGGCGGCACGCGGAGCGAGACGACGTTGAGCCGGTAGAAGAGGTCCGCCCGGAAGCGGCCTTCCTTCACCCGCGCGTCCAGGTCCTGATGCGTGGCGGCCAGGATGCGCACGTCCACCCGGCGCGAGCCGTCCGCGCCCACCGCCCGCACCTCGCCGTCCTGGAGGACGCGCAAGAGCTTCGCCTGGAGCTCCGGGGGCATGTCCCCGATTTCGTCGAGGAAGAGCGTGCCCCCGTCCGCCTCCACGAAGAGGCCCCGGCGCGTGGTGGTGGCGCCGCTGAAGGCGCCCTTGATGTGGCCGAACAGCTCGCTCTCCAGCAGGGCGTGGGGCAGGGCGGTGCAGTTGACCGCCACGAAGGGCGCCTGGCTTCGGGGCCCTTCGGAGTGCAGCGCCCTGGCGACCAGCTCCTTGCCGCTGCCGCTCTCGCCCCGGATGAGCACCGGCGCGTCCGAGGACGCCACGCGGTCGATGAGCTCATAGAGCGTCCGCATGGGCCCGCTGTGGCCCAACAGCGCGCCCAGGCCGCTTCGCTGGGCCACCTGCCGCTTGAGGTCGCGGTGCTCGGCCCTCAGGCGCCGGGCCTCCAGCGCGCGGCCGACGTGGAGCAGCACCTCGTCCAGCCGGAAGGGCTTGGTGAGGTAGTGCCAGGCGCCGCGCTTCATCGCCTCCACGGCGCTCTCCACCGCGCCGAACGCGGTCATCAGGAGCACGGGCAGCTCCGGGTCGTGCCGGCGCGCCGCCGCGAGCACGTCCAGTCCGTCCACCTCCTCCATGCGCAGGTCGCACAGCACGACGTCGTAGACGCGGGCCTTGAGCTGGTGGATGGCGTCCGCGCCGCCCGTGGAGAGGTCCACGCGGTAGCCCGCGTCCGTGAGGGGCTCCTTCAACATCTGTCCCATCTCCTCGTGGTCATCCACCACGAGGATGCGCGCGCTAGACGGCATGTCGTTCCTCCCAGCCGGGGGCGGCGGCCACGGGCCACCGCAGCGTGACGACGGTGCCCCGGCCGGGCTCGCTGTCGACCTCCACCTGTCCACCGTGATTGCGGACGATCTGCGCCACCACGCTCAGTCCCAGGCCCGTGCCCTGGCCCCGCTTCTTGGTGGTGAAGAAGGGGTCGAACACCTGGTGCAGGTGCTCGGGCGCGATACCCCGGCCGTCGTCCTGGACGCGGATCTCCACGGCCTGGGTGTCTCCCGCCATGCACGCCGAGGCGCTCAGCCGCACGTGGCCTCCAGCGGTGCAGGCGTCACACGCGTTGAGGGCGAGGTTGAGGAGCACCTGCTGGAGCTGATCCGCGTCCGCCGCGAGGCTGGGCAGCTGCTCGGGCACGTCCAGTTCGAAGTGGACGTGCCGGCGCTCGGCCTCCACGTCGAGCAGCTCCTGGAGGCCCCGCACGACGGGCGCGAGGGGAACGACGCCGGCCCGGGCGGGCTGAAGGCGCGAGAGGTCCAGCAGCTGGCGGATGATGCGGCTCACCCGGTCTATCTGCGTGACGATGGCGTTGAGGCCGCGGCCCTGCGGGTGCTCCACGCCTCCGACCTTCTGGAGCATGTACTCGGCGTGGCCCCGGATGATGCCCAGCGGCGTGCCGATTTCATGGGCCACGCCCGCGGCGAGCACGCCCACCGTGGCCAGCTTCTCCGCTCGCAACAGCTGGTCCTCCAGCATGCGCACGTTGCTCAGGTCCTCCAGCACCAGCAGCGTGCTCACCTCGCCGTCGCCGTGCTCCAGCGGGACGGCGTGGACGTTGAACTGGTCCTTCTCGTTGAAGAGGCTGAGCGGTTCACCGTGCAGGCTGCGCACGGCGCCCTTGTCCCGCGCGGACAGCACCAGGGCGCCCAGCCGCTGCACCGCCGCCGCGGACGCGGTGGGGAAGGCCTCCGGGAGCGTGCTGCCCACGGCGGTGGCGGGGAGGCGCGCGCGCAGGGCCTGGTTCACCCCGCTGATGCGGCCTTCATGGCTCAGCGCCAGGATGCCCGTGGGGATGTGGTCGAGGATCTTCTGCGTCTTCTCATGCAGGTGCGCGAACCTCGCGGCGTGGCGCAGGCTCTCCCGGAGCGCCACGGCCCGGCGGTTGGCGAGCACCACGTAGGCCCCGAACGCCACCAGGACCACCGCGACGAGGAGCGCCGCCAGCGACAGGCGCAGGACCAGCGTGCGCTCGTGGGAGCGCAGGGCGCTGGTGGAGGAGAGCGTCGCCACGGACCAGGACGCCTCGCCGCGCATGCGCAGGGGCCGGAACGTGGCCACCGCGTCCGCGGGACCCATCCCCAGGCGCTGCGCCTCCACCTCGTTGAGCCGCAGCGTCCCGGACGCGCCCGCGCGCATCCGATCCACCATCGCGCGCAGCCCCGGCACGAGCGTGCCCGCGGGTTCGCCCAGGCGGCCGTGCCAGGACGCCAGGGCGGGATCGCTCATGGGCGCGGGCGTGCCGTGGGCGCCCAGCAGGAGCAACCGCGTGTTCTCATCCACCGTCACCATGCGCAGCGGCGCGAAGAGAGGCTCGGTGTCCACGAGGATGGCGACGGCGCCTCCGCCCCCGGGAGCGTCGGAGTCGATGCGGGTGGCGAAGACACGCATCCACCCGGAGGACGCGGCGCCTGCGATGGCGTACGACGGGATGACATGCCCCGCCGGGGCCGTGAGCGCCTGCCGCGCGGTGTCCGCGAGCGCCGGAGGATGGACGGCCTCCCTCGGCAGGTGGCGCGACTTGTGGTCCACCAGGAAGAGGCGCTCCTCGCCGTCCGGGCCCAGCACCGCGATGGCCCGGTACTGCCCCACGGCCTCCAGGAGCGCGCGCAGTTCGTTGTGATGGTCTCCGGCGGATCCGGGCTGGGCGAGCAGTTCGCTCGCGAAGCGCAGGTTGTCCCCCAGGTCCTCGAGCGAACGGGCGACGCCGCTGGCGGCCTCATCCAGTTGGGCCTGCCGGTCACGGCCGAACTGTTCCACGAGCGCCTGCCGGTCGCGCTGGATGAACCACACGGCTCCCCCCGCCACGCTGGCCAGGGCGACGAGCAGGAGGACGAGGGGAGCGAGGAGCCGGTTCATGGGTGGGGAAGGAGCCTGGACAACGCAAGGCCCGGGCCAGCCGTTCCCTCCTGGGGACCGCGCCTCCCACTCCTCCATCACCGCCGCAAATCACCACACCGGGGATGGCACTTTGCCGCGATAGTGGCCGCCCCCTTGAACGGAGCCAGAGCCCGAACATGAGCCAGAACCTCTACGACATCCCCCTCACCGGCATTGATGGAGCCCCCCGGACGCTCGGTCAGCACCAGGGCAAGGTCCTGCTGGTGGTGAACGTGGCCTCCAAGTGCGGCCTGACGCCCCAGTACGAAGGCTTGCAGAAGCTCTACGCGAGCCGGCAGGCCCAGGGCCTGGAGGTGCTGGGCTTCCCCGCGAACAACTTCCTGGGGCAGGAGCCGGGCTCCGAGGCGGAGATCCAGCAGTTCTGCACCCTGAAGTACGACGTGACCTTCCCGCTGTACGCGAAGATCTCCGTGGTGGGGCAGGACAAGCACCCGCTCTACCACGCGCTCACGAGCGCCATCCCGGAGGCCACGGGTGAGGGCTCCATGCGCGCGAGCCTCAAGGGCTACGGCATCGAGGCCAACCCCCAGCCGGAGGTGCAGTGGAACTTCGAGAAGTTCCTCATCGGCCGGGATGGCCGCGTCGCGGCCCGCTTCGCTCCGGACGTGACGGCGGAGGATCCGCGGCTCCTGCAGGCCATTGACGCGGAGCTGGCGAAGGGCGTCTGACGTCAGGTCTCCGGGACGGGAGGCGGTAGCCGTCCACCCGCGCGGTTGGCGGGGACGGCGATGTCGATCTTCCTGGGACGGGGCAGCTGGAGGTTGTTCATCACGTCGATGAACTCCTCGCGGCTCCTGCCCGCGAGCCGCGGGTTGTGCCGCTTCTCCTCGCCGATGCTCGTCGACGTGTGCCCGTGGTAGTCGTGCGCGGGATAGACGAGCGTCGCGTCCGGGAGCTGGAAGAGGACGCGGGTGATGGAGTCGTAGAGCTGGCTCGCGCTCCCGTTCTGGAAGTCGGTGCGGCCGTTGCCCCGCACCATCAGGGCATCTCCGGTGAAGACGCGGTCCCCCAGCAGGTAGCTCACGCTGTCGTCCGTGTGGCCCGGCGTGGCGAGCACCTGGAAGGCACATGGCCCGACGTGCACGGTGTCGCCGTGCCGCACCTGGAGGTCGGCGCACTCGGCCCCGCCTGCTCCGGCCACCACCTGACAGCCCGTGCGCTCCCGCAGCACGCCGGACGCGGTGACGTGGTCCGCGTGCACGTGCGTGTCGAAGACGTGGGAGAGGACCAGCCCCAGCTCCTCCATCAGCCGCAGGTCGCGGTCCACCTGCTCCAGCACCGGGTCGATGAGCACCGCCTGGCGCGTGGCCTCGTCACCCACGAGGTACGTGTAGGTCGAGGACTCGGAATCAAAGAGCTGGCGGAAGAGCATGTCGAAGCCTCCGGTTCGGGCCCGTGAAGTTTCCTCCGGAAGGCAGGCCCAAGGAAGGGATGTCCTCGGGTCAACGCCGGGTCGCCTTGGAGCGCAGTTGTCATGGGGCCCACCGGCACGCAGTCTCGCCGCGCTCACCACGGAGGTCGGCATGCCTGCTCCCACGCAGCACCATCGGGTGCTGATCATCGGCGGCGGCACCGCGGGCCTCACGGTCGCGGCGCGGCTGAAGCGCAAGGGCGTGCAGGGCGTCGCCGTCCTGGAGCCCTCCGCGGTGCACTACTACCAACCGCTGTGGACGCTGGTGGGCGCTGGCGCTGCGGACATCGCGGCTTCCGTGCGGCCGCAGGCGGACTACATCCCGAAGGGGACGCGGTGGATCCAGGACCGGGCGGAGGAGGTGGATCCCGTCGGGCAGCAGGTGCTCACGCGCGGTGGGGAGTGCCTGGCTTATGACTTCCTGGTGGTCGCTCCCGGCATCCAGCTGGACTGGGACCGGGTGCTGGGCCTGCGCGAGGCGCTGGAGACGCCCTTCGTGTCCAGCAACTACGACTTCCGGCTCGCGCCGAAGACGTGGGAGATGGTGCAGGCGTTCCAGGGCGGCACGGCCCTCTTCACGCACCCGGCCACGCCCGTGAAGTGCGCGGGGGCGCCGCAGAAGATCATGTACCTGGTGGCGGATCACCTGCGCCGGGGCGGGCTCACCGGGAAGTCGCGCGTCGTCTTCGGTTCGGGGGCCCGGACCCTCTTCGCGGTGCAGCCCTTCGCGCGGGTGCTGGAGGGCGTCGTGGACCGCTATGGCATCGAGACGCACTTCGGCCACGACCTGGTGGAGGTCCGCGCGGGCACCCGTGAGGCCGTCTTCTCGGTGACGCGCGACGGACGCCGGGAGCAGGTGACGCTGGGATACGACCTGCTGCACGTCACGCCTCCGCAGAGCGCGCCGGACTTCATCAAGCGTAGCGCGCTGGCCCACCAGGACGGCCCGAACGCGGGTTGGGTCAAGGCGCACAAACACACGCTTCAGCACCCCCACCATCCGAACGTCTTCGCCATTGGCGACGCGAGCGACCTGCCCACGTCCCGCACCGGGGCGGCCGTCCGGGCGGAGGCGCCGGTGCTCGTGGAGAACCTGGTGGCCGTGATGGAGGGGCGCGAGCCCACGGCCCGGTACGACGGCTATGCGTCCTGTCCGCTGGTGACGGGGTACGGGCGGATGCTGCTCGCGGAGTTCGACTACGAGGGCAAGCCCGCCCCGAGCCTTCCGTTCATCAACACCCTGGTGGAGCGCCGCGACCTGTGGCTGCTCAAGAAGTACGGGCTGCCGCACCTGTACTGGGACTGGATGCTCCGTGGGCGCGCGTGAACACTGAAGAAAGTGACGGCTCGACGGAGGGGCCCGCTCGTGCGAGCGTCCCGGTCGTGACTGCCTACGACAAGATCTTCGAGAACAACCAGCGCTGGGCGGAGGAGCAACGCCGCGCGGATCCGGACTACTTCACCAAGCTGTCGCTGTCGCAGCAGCCGGACTTCCTCTACATCGGGTGTTCGGACAGCCGCGTGCCCGCCAACCAGATCATGGGCCTGGCGCCCGGTGACGTGTTCGTGCACCGCAACGTCGCCAACCTGGTGAACAACGTCGACCTCAACGTGATGTCGGTCATCAACTACGCCGTCCAGCAACTGGACGTGAAGCACATCATCGTCTGCGGCCACTATGGCTGCGGCGGCGTGCGCGCGGCGATGCAGCCCAAGGACCTGGGCATCCTCAACCCCTGGCTGCGCAACATCCGCGACGTGTACCGCTTCCACAAGCAGGAGCTGGCCGGCATCGCGGATGAGACGAAGCGCTACGAGCGGTTGGTGGAGCTCAACGTCCTGGAGCAGAGCATCAACATCATCAAGACGGCCGCCGTGCAGAAGTCCTACCTGGCGCGAGGCTTCCCCATCGTGCATTCGTGGGTGTTCGACCTGCGCAACGGCATCATCCAGGACCTGAAGCTGGACTTCGTCCAGACGCTCCACAACATCCAGGAGGTCTACGACCTCACGAAGGAGTGAGCGACCTGGACTCCCCGGCCGCATGCGCTTCTTCCTGACCCTTCCGGACGGACGTTCCTTCGCGCTGGAGAAGCCGGTGGTGTCCGTGGGCTCCGAGCCCGCGTGCGACGTCGTCCTCTCCGCGCCCGGCGTGAAGGGCAGCCATGCCCTGCTGTTTCGCGACGCGCGCGGGTGGACGGTGTCCGCCGCCGGTCCGGATTGCGACGTGCGGGTTCGCGGCAAGCGGGTGGAGCTGTCGCCCCTGGAGCCGGGGGCTTCCTTCAGCCTGGGCAAGGCCTCGCTCACGCTGACGGCTTCCGAGGCCCCGGCCGGGTTGGCGCCTTCCGCGACGCCTTCACGCCTGCTGGGCGTGCTGACGGACTTCGCTTCGCGGCTGCTCGTGCAGCGCCCCGCGTCGGAGCTGCTGGAGGCCGCGCTGCGAGGCATCGCGGACGTCACCTCCGCGGACGTGGGCTTCCTGGTGTCGGTGGACGGGGACCGGCGGCAGGTGCTGGGCGCCACCGGCTCCGTGCCGGCCTCGATGGTGGTGGACAGTCTGGTGGATCAGGTCGTGGGCTCGGGGGCTCCGGTGCTGGTGCCTGACGTCGCTGCGGAGGCGGCGCTCGCGGGGGCCCCCAGCGTCCTGGCCCTGCGGCTGACCTCCGCGCTCGTGCTTCCGCTTCGCGCGGCCTCCGCGCCGCTGTGCGCCGTGTACCTGGGACGGCGATTGGGCAGCCCTCCGTTCTCTCCTCGTGAGCTGGAGGAGGCCATGGCGCTGTCGTCGCTCGCGGCGCTGCTGCTGGCGACGTCGCGAGAGCTGACCGAGCTGCGCGTCCAGGTGGACAGCCTCACGCAGCGCATCGCCGCGGCCACGTTCGAAGGGCTCATCGGTGAGTCTCCTGTCATGCGGAACCTCTACCGGCAGGTGGAGCGGCTGGGGCCTACGTCCCTTCACGTCCTCATCCAGGGAGAGACGGGCACGGGCAAGGAGGAGGTGGCCCGCGCGCTCCACCGGCGGAGTGGCCGGCGGGGACGGCTGGTGGCCATCAACTGCGCGGCGCTTCCGGAGTCCCTCATCGAGCGCGAGCTGTTCGGCCACGTGCGCGGAGCGTTCTCCGGCGCGACCTCCGACCGCGCGGGCCTGGTGGAGGCCGCGGACGGGGGCACGCTGTTCCTGGATGAGATTGGAGACATGCCGGTGTCGCTCCAGTCCCGCCTGCTGCGCGTCGTCCAGGAGCATGAGGTGACACGCCTGGGCGAACACCGTCCCCGCAAGGTCGACATGCGCGTCATCGCCGCCACGCACCAGCCCCTGAAGGAACTGGTCGCCCGGGGCGCCTTCCGCGAGGACCTCCTCTTCCGGTTGGACGAGGTGCGCCTGGAGGTGCCCGCGCTGCGCGAGCGCGGTGAGGACGTGCTGCTCATCGCGCACCACGTCCTGAAGCAGGAGGGGGCTCGCGCGCGGGGCTTCACGCAGAAGGCGGCGGAGGCCCTGCGCGGTCATCCCTTCCCGGGCAACGTCCGCGAGCTCGTGTCCCGGGTGCGGCGCGCGGCCATCCTGGCTTCAGGGGAGCTCATTGGCGTCGAGGACCTGGACCTGGCCGCGGACACGGCGCCGCTGGTGCCACTGGATGAGGCGCGGGATGCCTTCGTGCTGCGCTATGTGCGCGAGGCCATTGCCCGCAGTGGGGGCAGTAAAAAGGAAGCGGCCCGGGCCCTGGGCATTGGCCTGCGCTCCGTGTTCCGCTACCTGGGGGAAGAGGACTGAGCGCATGCGCTGCGTGTTCCCGTTGCTCGTCGTGCTTGGGGGCCTGCTCGTGGGCCCGGGGTGCCCGCTCGACATCCAGGTCCGCGAGGAACTGGACGCGGGTTGTTCTGGGGACTCCTGCGCGCTCCCGTGTGCCGCCGACCGGGAGTGTCCAGCGGGACAGCGCTGCAACGACTTCTACGAGGAGTGCGAGCCCGGCCCACGCCTCACCGAGCCCTGTTCAAACAACATCAGTTGCTTCGGAATCGCGCGCTGCGAGGACGGACGCTGCGCGCGGCGCTGTTCCGTGCAGGACTGTCCCCTGGGCTACCAGTGCTCGCCGGGACCGGAGTTCCTGTGCGTCGAGACGTGCGAGGGCCTGACTCCCGAGACCCTGGGGAGGTTTTGCGCGTCCTCGATGGAGTGCACCCGCTGCGGCTTCTGCGCCGACTCGGTAGGTGGGAAGAAGTGCCACCAACCCTGCCGGTCGGATGCGGAGTGCCCCGATGCCCGGCCCGGGGTGTGTGTCCTGATCCCCGGATCCACCCTTCGCGTGTGCCAGCAGTGACGGAGCCCTGGGGTTTGCTCGCGCGGATCGCGCTTCCTAGACTGCGCGCGCGATGACGGGCGAACTGCTGGCCGGCCGCTACCAGTTGGAGCAGGAGTTGGGGCGGGGTGGGATGGCGACGGTCTTCCTCGCCCGCGACCTCCGGCTGTCCCGCCGCGTGGCGGTGAAGGTGCTGCACCCGGGCATGGAGGCCCGCTTCACCGAGCGCTTCCGCCAGGAGGCGGAGGTGGTGGCCTCGCTCCAGCACCCCAACGTGCTGGCGGTGCATGACTTTGGCGAGGACGCCGTGCGCGGTCCGTTCCTCGTCTGTGAGTGGGTGCAGGGCGAGAACCTGCGCGAGTTGGCGCGGCGCCTGGCCCCCGTGCCGCCCGAAGCCGTCGCGCTCCTGGGCTGGGAGCTGGCCCGCGGGCTGGAAGCGGCGCATGCGCGCGGCGTGGTGCACCGGGACGTCAAGCCGGAGAACGTGCTCGTGGCGCGCGGGGGGCCGCTGAAGCTCGCGGACTTCGGCATCGCCGCGCTGGCGGATGGGGCCCGGCTGACGAGCACCGGCGCCGTCATCGGCTCGCTGGCGTACATGGCTCCCGAGCGCATCGACACCGGGGCGTGGTCTCCGGCGTCGGATGTCTACGCCGTGGGCGTCGTGCTGTTCGAGCTGTGCGCGGGCACGACGCCACACGCCGGGGAGGGCAGTGCCCGGCTGGCGGTCTCGGTGATGACGCGTGATGCGCCACCGTTGCTGGAGGCGGCTCCGGGCACTCCGGCGCCGCTGGGCGCGCTGGTCGCACGGTGCCTTGCCCGCGATGCGCGTGACCGGCCCGCGGATGGCTCGGCGCTGGTCCAGGAGCTGGAGGCGATCCTGCGGCCGTGGGTCGGTGCTCCCTCTGAAGCATCGCGGGCCTTCCTCCAGGCCCCGGAGGCTTCCGCGGCCCGCTGGCGCGAGGACGGGTTCCAGCGGCTGCTGGGCGAAGGCCGCGCGCTGCTCACGGCGGGACAGGGAGCCCAGGCCGCCCGGTGCCTCAACGCCGCGCTGGCGCTCCAGCCCGGGGCTCCCGAGGTGCTGGCGCTCCTGCGCTCGCGCCCCACGCGCGTGTGGCCTGGGCGGAGGAGGGGGCTCGTGGCGGGTGTGGTGCTCGCGGGAGCGCTGGGGAGTCTGGGAACGTGGGGATGGCTTTCGCGTGAGCGCGCGGGGGGCGCCGGAACCTCGACAGCGTCCCCGGTCCCAGCTTCGCCTCCCAGTACAGGATTGGATGCAACGGTGCCGGCCTCCGTGCCTTCCACGACCGCCGCGGATACCAACGCGGCGGTGGATGCTTCCGCCGCTCCCCTGGCAACCGCGGGCCTTGGTACAACGGCGGATGCCTCGGTGCCTCCTCCTCCTGACACCCGTTCGGGGACCCAGGCAGCGGCCGGCACTCCGGCTCGGGACGCTCGCCCTGACACGCGGAGCAAGCTGTCTCGGGCGGCTTCGGCTTCGCTGGCCCCTGCATCCCGGACTGCTTCGCAGCCGCAAATGGTCCCGGAGCCCAGCACGCCGGAGCTGCCCGTGCGCGTGCCGGACGCCCAGGACTTCGCGACGCTCACGGTGGTGACGCGCCCCTGGGCCGAGGTGTTCGTGGACGGCCAGAGCCGGGGCTACACGCCTCGGCTGCGCGAGGTGCGGCTGGCGCCTGGAGCGCACCGGATCCGCTTCGACAACCCCCTGTGCGAACCCGTCGAGCAGGTGCTCGAAGTGGCCGCAGGCGAAACCGTCTCCCGTGAGGTCTCCCTCCGGGTGCGCCACGCGGAGGTCACCATCGTCGCGCCCGCGGCGTCGCGCGTCTTCGTTGACGGCCTGGAGGTGGGCGTGGCCCCGCTGCCCAACCCCGTGAAGCTCACGCACGGCGGGCATCTCGTGTCCGCCCGGGACGCCCGTGGCAACGTGCTCAGGCAAGCGCTCGACGCGGTGGCGGGGACGCGCGCCACGGTCGTGCTGGAGGCCTCGCCTTGAAGACCGCCATCGTGGCCCTGGTGCTCGCGGCGTCCCCCTCGCTGGGCCCCGCCCGCGAGGCCTACCAGTCCGGCGACCTGCCCAGGGCCCGGACCGCGCTGGAGGGCCTGCTCCAGCCCTTGCGGCTCTCCGACCCCCGGGAGGAGTCCGAGGCACACCTGCTGCTCGCCGCGACGCTCCACGCCCAGGAGGACCTGGCCCGCGCGGAGCAGGAGACCGTGGAGGGGCTCGCGCTGGACCGCGACGCGAAGCTGGACCCCCTGGTGTACCCGCCGGACTTCATCGCCTTCGTCGAGCGGGTGAGCGTCCAGCGGCAAGACCGCATCGCCCGCCGCGCCGCCCAGCGCCGTCCGCCCGTGCTCCTGCCCCGGCCCTCCAGCGC
>NZ_RAWK01000284.1 GCF_003612165.1 Corallococcus aberystwythensis
ACCGGCTGCTGCCCTTCATGGGCGGCGATGCGATGCGCCAGTGGGTCATCTGCGCGTTGGATGCGCTGTATGCGCGCGACGTGCAGGCGCTTCAGCACCAGCTGCCGGCGCTGATGAAGACGTACGACGAGCTTGTGCTCGACCAACTCGCTCCTGTCCCTCGGGAGCAGGCGGCCCCCGAATCCCCTCACGCTCAGGAGTGCAGCGTCGACGCCCCCGCGTCAGACTCCGCGCAGGACGATGCACCCGAGGCACCTCCTTGCGTTGGGACGTGCGTCCTCGGCGCCCCCATGGCAGTCACCGAGCAGGGCGAGGCGCTCGCGGCAGGCTCCTGCGTTGAGGATCGTGGCATTGGCAGCCTCGTGCCAGCCGCCACGCACGATGACGCATTATTGGAGGCACGCTCCTGCGTGGAGGAGATAGGCCTCGGGCGTCTCAAGTCAGCCACCGAAGACACGGAGGCGCTTGGAGTTGATGCCTGTCCCCATGGGCAGGAACTCCCTGTGGAGCCCGACAGCGGGGCGCTGCTGTTTCCATTTGCCCCAACGTCCGCCCCCGGCGGGCCTGGTGGGGAGTGCACCGGAGGATCTGTGCCGGGCGCGGTCTTGGGCAATCTTTCCGGTTGCCGAACAGGTTCGGACGCGTCGTCTCCAGAGAGGAGCATTCAGCCCGAGGCTCCTCCCACCAGTTCCCGCGGACACACCTTGCATGATGAAGCGCAAGGCGGCGGGCTGCCATGTGGCCCCACCACCAGGCTGTGCGTCTCTGACTGCTGCCTTACCCACTCCTCAGAACCACCTGATTCGTGAGCGGTGACAGCCCTTCGTCTCCTCTCGCACAAGAAGCTCTGCACACCGGATGCACCCGGAGTCGTGCCTGACAGGATCGCTTCTTCTTCGTTTGGGGCTGTCCGACGGGGCCTCGGGCGGTCGGGCTGTTGCTCACGTCTCCGCCGCATTGGCGGCAGGAGGCGGATGCGGCCCTTATGATGGGCGACGTGTAACGGGGCCCGTCCGCCGCGAGGCACCGACGCCCCTCCCGCCCTGGGTGAACGCATGTTCGTGGCTCTTGGAGTCCTTGCCGGCACTGCTGCCCTCGTGCCGGCCGCGCGCTGGTGGTTGATGAACCGGGTGGGCGTGCCCCGCGCGAGCGAGCCCTTCGATGGACACGTCTACCGGGTGGGCAAGGCCGTCATCGCTGAACGAAGGTGCGAACAGCCTCGAGCCACGGTCATCGTCATGCACGGTTTCGTGGCCGACATGCGCTACTTCACGCACCACTACCGCGAGCCCGACCTCCAGCTCATCCTGCTGACGAGCTGCGACTACCACCTGCCCATCACCGGCCCCCGCGAGGAGCCCGCGCCGTGGGCGAAGGTGCCGGCCGAACCAGAGGGCACCATCTCCCATGATGCCGCCGTGCTGGTGCAGGCCCTGGAGCACCTGCCCCGGACGGACGTCGTGCGCGTCCACGGGCATTCGCGCGGAGGTGCCGTGGTCCTGGAGGCCGCGAAGCTGCGGCCAGACCTCTTCGAGCGGGTGGAGGTGGTGCTGGAGGCGCCCGTACTCCCGCAGGCCCGCCCCTACCGGAGCCTGACGCCGTCGCAGTTCTGGCTGCTACCGTTCCTCATCCCGCTGTGGCGGCTCGCGCCCATTGCCCGGCACAACCGGGGCGCCTGGGGGCCGCTGGAGAATGCCCGCAAGCGCGAGCTCATCATGGCCTTCCCGTTCAACCCCAAGCGGGTGGCGACGATGATGGCCAACCTGCGGGACATCGAGGCCTGGAGCCAGACGCGCGATGCGTCCCTGTTCGGCAACGTGCGGCGCGGCACGGTGCTCGTGCCGGGGAAGGACCGGGTGCTGGAGTCCGCTTCCATGCGGGAGAGCGCCTGGCGCGCGAAGCCCGGGCTCGAGGTGGTGGAACTGGACGGCTGCAGCCACTTCGTCCTGTGGGACCGTCCCGATGCGATGCCCGCGCTGACTCGCGCGATGGAAGGGCCCACCGGGACCGGGTGAGCCTTCGCGTGGGTGGACGCTACGCGCTCTTGCGCCGCCGCATCATCGCTTCGTACGAGCGGCCCACACCCTGCGAGAGGATGAGCAGTTCGCCCACGTCCGGTGGAGTGAACTGCTCCGGTCCGTTGTCCACGTAGAGCAGGTGGACCACCTTGCCGCGCACGAGCAGCGGCAGGATGACCGCCGTCGTCGGGAAGCCGCCGCCGAGCAGCCGGTAGAACATGCCCATCGCGGCGTCGCGCTTCACCGGACCGACGTAGTGAGAGCGCAGGTCGCGCACGAGCCGGAAGGTGCTCTGGTCGCGCAGCGGCACGCCGATGCGGCGGACCCCTTCGTTGCTCACGCCCTGCCCCATGCCGTGCCAGCCCGTGACGAGGTTGCCCTGCACGGACAGCAGCAGGCTCCGGCGCCACTTGCCCAGCGCGAAGCGGAGCACTGTGCGAGCCACGTCCTCGCGGTCCGAGCTGCGCGCAAGCTCTGCCTGCGCCTCCGGGAACGTAAGCGGCGTGGGAGGCGGAGCCGCCGGTTTCGCGGCCACGGGAGGGCTCGCGGCCGTCCCTGAGAGAACCGCGCCGGACACGCTGGCCTGGGCCGCGACGTGCGCGGGAACACCCGCACCCGCCTGGGCCGCCACCTGCGCGGGCACGCTGGTGCCTCCTGGCCCACCACGCACCTGCGCCGGGACCTGGGCGGGCATGCCGTGCGCTGCCGGATGACCCGCGACATGCGCGGGCACGCCCTGCGCACCGGGCTGCCCCGCGAGGTGCGCAGGCACATCCTGAGCTTCAAGCTGCCCCGTGAGGTGCGCAGGCACGCCCTGCGCACCGGGCTGCATCACGAGATGTGCAGGCACGTCCTGAGCTTCAAGCTGCCCCGTGAGGTGCGCAGGCACGCCCTGCGCTCCAGGCTGCCCCGCGAGGTGCGCGGGTATGTCGTGCGCTCCCGGATGACCCGTGAGGTGCGCGGGCACGCCCTGCGCTCCAAGCTGCCCTGCGACTTGCACGGGTATGCCCTGCACTCCGGGCTGCCCGGCTACGTGCGCGGGTACGCTCTGCGCTCCAAGCTGCCCCGCGAGGTGCGCGGGTACACTCTGCGCTCCGGACTGCCCAGTGGCGTGCGCGGGCACGCCCTGCGCTCCAAGCTGCCCTGCGAGGTGCGCGGGTACGCTCTGTGCTCCAGGCTGCCCAGCGACGTGCGCGGGCACGCCCTGCGCTCCAAGCTGCCCCGCGAGGTGCGCGGGTACGCTCTGTGCTCCAGGCTGCCCCGCGGCGTGCGCGGGCACGCCCTGCGCTCCGAGCTGCCCCGCGGCGTGCGCGGGCACGCCTTGCGCTCCAATCTGCCCCGCGAGGTGCGCGGGCACGCTCTGCGCTCCGGACTGCCCCGCTACGTGCGCGGGCACGCCCTGCGGCCCTACGCCCTGCCCTGGGGGATTCGCGGCACGGGCTGCATGCGCGGGCACGCCCTGCACGGGCACGGGGGGCGCCATGTGCGCGGGGATGTCCACTCGCGGGGCCGTGGGGCGCTGGGGCGTGGGCGGCACGGGGGCTCGCTGCACCGGAACAGCTGCTGGCATCGCGGGCCGGCCCTGGGGCGGCGCGGCCATGGGCGCCTCCACCACCTCCTCGCCGGTGATGATGATCTCCCCTTCCAGCACGTCCGCTTCCGCATCCGAGCCGCCTCGCAGCGCCTGCGCGTAGACGGACTGGAACTCCTCCTCGCTCATCAGGTCCGGCGGCCGCTCCGACGCCTTCGCCAGCTCCGCCGCCGCGCCCTTCGCGGGCCTGGGCCGGACCGCGTTCATGTCGATGGCCCGCAGCTGCCGGAACGCCTTCGCGTGCCGCCGCAGCAGCTGGTTCATCCGGAACTCGGGGATGACCACCGGCACCACTCGCTTGCCCGTCCTGAACGCGATGGCGTCCAACGTCGTGAAGTCGTGCGGGTTCACCACCGCGACACTCAGCCGCGTCGCGTCCGCCCGCATGGGCAGGAACTCCTTGTCGTCCGCCTCGTTCGGGTTCACCAGCGCCACGGCCTTCGGGTCGGGCACCATCTCCCCGGACGCGTAGGCGCAGTTGTGCAGCCGGCCCAGCGCCTTCGCCAGGTCCTGCTCGGACAACAGCCCCAGCTCCACCAGGTTCGTTCCCAGCCGGCCGCCGTGGACCACCTGCGACTCCAGCGCCTCCTCCAGCGCCGCCGCCGACACCAGGCCGTCCTTCACGAGCAGTTCACCCAGGCGCATGGGCCCGCTTGTAGCCATGCCCCCTCACCCTCCGCAAGCACCCGGCCGGGCACGCGCCCCTAGTCGTCTGGATGGTGGCTCAGCCCCACCCGGTTGCCCTCGGGGTCCCTCACGTAGAGCGTCCAGCGCGTCTCGTGCTCCAGCGCTACCCCCGCGCGGGCCAAGGTCTCCACCACCCCACCTCGCGCCTCGCGGGGAATCCGGAACACCAACATCAACAGCCCCGGCGCCGGATGGCGGAACGGCACGGCCTCCGGCGTCCCCTCCACCGCCTCGATGGCCAGGAAGGCGCCCCCTGGGACGCCGACCCAGACGCTCCGCAGGGTGCCGTCCTCACGCAGGTGCCGCTTGAGTTCCGGAAAGCCCAGCAGGTCGCGATAGAACGCGGTCACGCGCTCCACGTCCTTCGCTTGGATGGCCACGTGGTGGAAGCCCTGAACGTCCTTCATGGGGTTGATGGTAGGGTCTGCCCGCCCATGGCGCGACTGCTCATCGTGGAGGACAACCAGGAACTCGCCTCCCTCATCGCCACGGTGGCGCAGACGCGGGGCCACGAGGCGCTCACCGTCTTCACCGGCGAGTCCGCGCTGGAGGCACTGGGCCCCCACTCCCGCTTCGACGCCGCGCTGGTGGACCTGCTCCTGCCGGACATCCGCGGCAGCGAGGTGCTGGGCGCGCTGCGTGCCCACGCCATCCCCGCCATCGCCGTCAGCGGCGTCTACAAGGGCGACCGCTTCGCCCAGGAAGCCATCAAGGTCCATGGCGCGTGCGCCTTCTTCGAGAAGCCCTTCGAACTGGACGCCGTGCTCAACGCGCTGGAGGAGGCCGCGGGCGTGACGCACGGAGAGCTGCTCGACGAGGTGGACCTGCTCGTCCTGGAGGAGCTGGTCCAGGAGCCGCCCGGGGCGGACGAGCCCGCGCTCGAGTCCGTTGACTCCGCGGCCGGGCCGTCCGAGCCGTCCCAGCCCGCGCCCCCGGAGGAGCCCGCGGACGTGTCGGAGGCCCTGCCCCTGCCCTTCGCCCAGCGTGACGCCGTGTGGACGGAGGCCGTGCCCGCGGCGTCCCGCCGCCGCCGCCAGCTGCCGGAGTGGTCGCTGGGCGGAGACCTGGCGCACACGTCGGTGCCGCGCCTGCTCAACGCCTATTACGAAGCCCGTCACCATGGCGAGCTGAAGCTGCGCCAGGGCACGGTGCTCAAGGTCGTCTACTTCGAGGCGGGCCGCGTCGTGTACGCCGCCTCCAACCTGGCGCCGGAGCGCTTCGGCCGCTTCTGCCTGCGCAAGGGCGCGCTCTCGGAAGCGCAGCTCGCGGAGGCCGCGGGCTACGCGCGCGAGCACTCGCTGCGCACCGGCGACGCCCTGCTCAAGCGCGGCCTGCTCAGCCCCAAGCAGCGCCGTCAGCTGCTGGAGGAGCAGGTGAAGGACATCCTCTGGTCCACCTTCGCGTGGACGGAGGGTGGCTACGGCTTCAGCCCCATGCGGCCGCAGCGCGCGGACCTGGTGCCGCTGTCGCTCTTCCCCGGCGACCTCATCCTGGAAGGCGTCACGCGCACGGAGACGCTGGTGGCGCTGCGCCAGCGCATGGCCCCCGGACGCCGCCTCTTCCCCGCGGCGGACCCGCCCTACGGACTGCACGAGCTGAAGCTGGACGGGCCGCAGGCGATGCTGCTCGCGTTCGCGGACGGCACGAAGACGGTGGAGGACCTGCTGGCCCTCACGGACCTGTCCGAGCGCGAGGCCCTGGCCACCCTGCGCGGCCTGGAGCTGTCGGGCGTGCTGGAGGAGCGGCAGGAGACGCCCAACCGCCGCCAGCGCATCAGCTTCGGGCTCTGACGCCGCGCCTGCGCCGGGCGGCCCACGCCAGCGCCCCCAGCCCGAACGCCGTCACGCCCGAGCCTCCGCCGGAGCACCCGCAGCCCGACGTGGCGGGAGGCGGCGGTTCCGCGCGCGACACGGTGACTTCGCGCAGCGTCGCGGTGCCGGAGAACCGCGGTGGGGCCAGCAGCGCCGTGCGCACCACGTACGTGAGCGTCGCGGTCGCGCCCGCGGGCAGCGGCACCGGCTCCACCGCGAAGTGCTGCTCGGACGCCTCCACCGGCGTCACCGGCTGGCCATTCAGCGTCATGCTCTGGGGCACCACCTGCGCTCCGGTGACGGTCTCCAGGTAGCGGATGGCGCTCACGCCGCAGGCGGTGTCGTTGCGCAGCGTCACCGTGACGCCCACCTGGCCGGCGGTGATGCCCGCCCCTGTCTCCGTGCGCCGCTCCACCGTCACGAAGGGCCGCGCGCCAATGCGCACCGTGTGTTCCCTGTCCTTCGGGGTCGCTTCCTCGCCCACGGCCTTCACGCCCAGGGTCACGAATTCGCCCACCAGGCTCTCCAGCTCCGTGTCCACCGTGGCCAGCGCCACCGAGTCTCCCTGGGAGACGAGCGGCTTCAGCGCGGGCCCTCCTGTCGGCGTCCACGTCAGGTCCACCGCCGAGCAGGCCCCTTCCGGAATCGTCTGCCGCAGCGTGCCCCGGGCCCCCTCGCCGCAGGTGGCGATGAACTCGCCGTCCAGCTCGCCCAGCTCCACGTCGCGCGAGTTCCGCGAGAAGGTCTCGAGCCCGTCCTCGGTCTTGTCGGAGCTCCCGGCCAGGGCCTCGTGCATGCGCACCCGCAGGGTGTAGCTGGCGCTGCCGCAGGTGGGAGGCAGGTCCAGTTCGAAGGTGCCCGAGGCCCACGGGTACGTCCGCGTGGCGAACACCCGGGCCGGGTCGGACGGGTCCTCCAGCGACACCACCGTGGTGAAGTTCCGCATGCCCGTGCAGTTGAGGGGGAAGTCCGTCGTCACCTGGCCACGCACCTTGCGCTCTTCCGGCGGATCCAACGTCACCTTGGGCTTCACCGAATTCAGCTCCACCCACCGCGGCTTCACCGCCACGTCCACGTCGGACGCCGGGCCGTCGAGGACGAACCCGTCCACGGTGATGCGGTTGAAGGCGCGCAGCTTCACCTGCAGCGTGTCCACGCAGGTCGCCGAGGAGAGCAGCACCGAGTTGCCCTCGATGGACTCCGGACCCACGGGATTCCGGCCCGTCCCCTGCTGGACCATCACCGCCACGCCCGAGGGATTCTCCAGGACCGACCAGAACGTCGACACCGGCGGCAGGCCCGGCGTCGGGGGCATCCCCGGGAGCGCCGCGCACAGGTGCGTCGACTGGGGGACCAGGGCCGCCCCGGAGTAGACGTCGCGCGACCCGCTGGTGAACGGCGCCTCGGGGGGCCCCCACGGGTGGAGCTCCAATGGGACGCTCGTGGGCGGGGAGGTCAGCTCGCCGTCGTTCGCGCGCACCTCGTAGTTGAAGACGGTCGTGCCTCCCTTGCAGCGGTCCGCCCGGCTGGAGGGCGGCGTGAGCGTGGCCACGCCCGCGGCGTCCACGGTGAGCACCGGCGCCCTCGAGGGCGTCGTCCAGAGGTACCGGACGGGCTCGCAGCCGGTGGTGCCCCGTGCGGGGGTGAGGGTGCCGGAGGGCCCGCCCATGAAGAAGGCGCCGCCGGGCACCGTCTCCACGGGGCGCTGGGGCGCACCGGGCGCGACGGTGTGGCGCAGCTCCAGCGCCACCGCCTTCGCCGTGTCGTGCGCACGCAGGCCGTCGGAGGCCACCACGTCCAGGTACGACGTCTGGGTGGCGCAGACGGACGGCGGCGCGGTGAGCGTCAGCTTGAGCCCGCTGTCCTCGCGCGAGTCGAGCGGCGCCTGGGCGACAGTGAGCGGACTGCCCGGCGCGCGCACCATGGCCGACAGCCGCACGGCGTCCCCGTCAACGTCGCGCAGCGTGAGCCGCACCTCCTGCGACGTGCCCTCGTCCACGCGGATGCGGCCCGGCAGCTCGCTCACGTCGGGCGGGTTCTCGTTCCGGTAGATGAGGACGTTCTGCGCGTACCCGTTGAGGATGGCGACACAGTAGGACGCATCCGCGCAGGCCAGCTGCAGCGCGGACTGGGTGAGGCCCGTTTGCAGGTCCGTGTTCGGCCGCCAGAGGGTGCCCGGCAGCGCGGGCGGAGTCACCGGCTCCGCGCTGTACGCCGCCACCGTGTCATCCGCCTGCTTGAGGAACAGCAGGCCAAAGCCCGTCCCCGCGTTGGAGCCGCTCGCCACATCGAGAGCGACCGCGTCGACCATGCCGGGCGCCAGCGGGATGGGTTCGAAGGGATAGCCAGCGTCGCCCAGGGTGCCTCGAAACAGACCCGTGTCGTTGCCAAAGAACGCGAGCGGCCGGTCCGGCGTCGCGCCCGGCAGGAGCGCCACGCCGTGGGCCGAGTTCGGCGAGTTGATGCCCGAGGCCACGTAGGACACCGCAGCCGTGCCTCGGTACCAGAGGAAGTTGGCCTTGGCCGCGGACACGGAGAACAGCGCCTGCGGCTGGCCATCCGCCTGCGGAGGCAGCATCGCGAGCTGCGGCTGGGCCGTCAGACCCGTCACCGGGGGCGACAGGGGACCCCACGCGGCCGTGCCGCCGTCCGTCGGGACGAGCGAGGAGCGGAACTGCGGGGTCATCAAGGGCTGCTCGGCGCCGACGGCGTAGCCCACACCCCCGTCCGCCGTGACGCGCACGGCGCGCACCTCGATCTCGTTGCCGTCGATGGGGAACAGGTGCTTGCCGTCATCCGCCGGAGAGCAGCCGCCCACGCTGTGGAGCGTCCCGTCCGTGCGGATGCCCACCACGCAGTCGGCCCCGCGCAGGAAGCTGCCCGCCATGCCCAGGTTCACGGTCGTCACGCCGCCATCGCGCGACACGTACAGCTGACCGTCGGTCGCCACGGCGAAGAAGCCGGGCCGGAAGACGGTCACGTCCTTCGGGAGGCCCGTCTGGGTCTCGACGAGGGTCCATTTCGCGTGGGCCACGCCCGCGCACAGCCCCAGTCCCAGGATGATCCACCCGAATCGCACGTTCGACTTCCCTCTGCCCGGCGCCTACCAGGCCACTTCCGCCCGGAGATAGAGGCGGTCCGGAGCATCCTCCGGTTCGGCCTCCAGACCCAAGCCGCTGAAGCCCAGGACGGTGTACCCCAGGGCCACCCGCAGGCGCTCGTCCAGCCGGTAAGCGACTTCCGGCCGGAGCGCCGTCAGCCCCTGGTCATCCGCCGCGGACGTGCGCTGGGCGGCCTCCACCGCGACCTCCAGCCCGCCCAGCACCCGCACCGAGGGACGCAGCGTGCCCGTCCACACCCAGCGCGAGGACCCGCCCAGGCTGGAGCGCCCGACGTGCAGGCCCGACGCCACGGAGAGCCGCTCGCCCAGCCGCACCGCCGGCATCAGCGACACCGTCTGGAGCACCCGGTCTCCGAAGACGAAGCGGGTACCGGGGGACAGCTCGCGCGTGAGGCCATAGCGCGCCACCACCAGCCAGGGGCCGGGCCGCCAGACGAGCGCCGCGAACCCTTCCGCGAACCGGGCCTCCAGCCCCTCCCGGCCCGCGGTGTGCGCGAAGTCCAGCCGTCCGGAGGCCGTCACGTCCTTCATCAGCTGGCCTTCCGCGGCCAGCGCCAGCACCACCTGGGTGCGGTCCACCGGGCCGGAGGCGCCGCGCGCGGGCGTGCCCTCCTCGTGGCGCAATTCGGCGCGCACGTCCGCGCGGAAGCGCTCGCGCAGCCACTGCGCGGACACGCTGGCCACGTCGCGCGTGAGGTCGCTTTCGATGTCCAGCGGGTTGCGCACGCCGCGCTCGTAGCGGGCGCCCGCGCTGAAGCCGCTCTGCCCCGCCGCCCACTGGAAGCCCACCGCGCGGGCCCGCCGCATCGCCAGGGCGTCGTGCGCGCTCACGTCCTCCACGAACACGGTGGTGCCATCCCCCACCTCCGTGCGGGCGCCCGTCACCGCGCGGCCCGCGCCGAAGTCTGGCCCGTCCACGTCCACGGAGTAGCCGCCGTAGTACGTCTCGCGCCCGCGCCGCACACGCGCGTCCAGCCAGGCCTGCGGGCCCAGCTCCGGGCCCCAGCCGCCCTTCACGCCCACGGTGGCGTCGTCGTCCACCTGCAGGGCCACGCCCGCGGAGGTGAACGTGTCGTCCATGCGGCCCAGCCCGTCGCCGCGCTCGACCAGCCGCTGCCGGTGGCCCGCGGACACGGTGATGCGGGAGGACAGCGCGTAGTGCCCCGCGACGCCCAGGGACGTCCGGCCGCCCTCGAGCGCGTCGCCCTCGCCGGGCACGTCCGTGGCGCGCAGCCAGCTGTCGCGGAGCTCCAGGCGCACGCCCCCGTCGTAGCGCTCGTAGGCCACGGCGGCGCCCAGCGTGCGGGCGCCGAAGGGCGTGTCCTCGAAGGGCAGGCGCGGATCCGCCGAGCGGCGCTCGTCGCCCAGGAGCATGAGCGCCACGGGGCCCACGGGTTGGGTGACGCGCAGGGACAGCTGCCGGAAGCGGGCCGCGTCCACGTGCGCGCCGTCGGAGAAGCCCTTGGAACGCTCGCGCCACGCGGCATCCACGGAGCCGCCCGTCCCGGGGCCCAGCACCCCGGGGCCACTCAGGCGCAGGGTCGCGGCGCCGCCGTGGTCATCCTGCAGGCCCGCCGGGCGGAGGAAGGACAGGCCGCCGTCGTCCGACACGCCAAACACGCCCGGCGCCACCGCGAGCCCCCGGCTGCTCGCGGCCTCGGCGAGGAGCGAGTATCCCCACAGCCGCGTCTGGCCCCGCCCCGACAGCAGCTGGAAGGGGGAACCCAGCCGGCGCTCGCGCACGGCGGACACGCCGACGGTGGAGTCGCGCCAGCGGGCCCAGGCCTCGCCGCCCACCGAGTCGCGCGGGTCCCCCGAGTGCAGCACGGCGTAGTCCACGACGAGCACCGGCTCTGGCGCCTCGGTGAGCGCGTCCGTGCGCAAGAGTGACGCGCCGGTGAGGAACGACAGCGGGCGCGCGAGCAGGATGCGGCCCGCGAGGTAGTCGATGTCGTAGTCGCGGCCCCGGATGAGGTGCTGTTCGCCCAGCGGCAGGCCGGTGACGCCGTCGCGCACCTCCACGCGCACCAGCTCCGAGCCCTCCGCCACGACGCCGCCTCCAAGGTAGTAGAGGCTGCCGCCGGTGGCCCGCAGCTCCTCGTGCGCGGGCGTCGCGGCCAGGCCGCGCGTGGGGTCCACCAGCCCTCCGGCGAACGCATCCAGCCCCACGCTCACCGGGCCCAGCTGCTGCTTCAGCTCCGCGTACGGGCCGAAGAGGGGGCGGTGGTAGCGGCCCACCTCGCGGTCCTGCAGGAGCGCGCGGTAGGTGCCGAAGCCCGCGCGGCCGTACTGCTCGTGCCGCGCTTCGAGGCGCAGGCGCCCTTCCGTGGGGTTGGGCGTGAGGGACACGGAAGCGTCGCCCCACTCCGCCGGCGCGAGGTCGGGGTCGGGCCAGCGGTCGAAGCGCTCCGGCATCCGGGGGCGCAGCCAGTCCGCGAGCGGCGCGTCGTGCAGCTGGCGGAAGTCGGTGTCGGTCAGGTCCAGCTCGCCCACCACCTGCACGGGCCCCACCTGGGCTTCGCCATGGACGGCGCCGCGCCCCCGCAGCCGGAAGCCCCCGCCCGCCGGCGCGATGCTGGCCTCCACGTCGAGCAGGCCCACGACGAAGGGTTGGGCCCGCGCTTCGACGGTCACGGAAACGGCGCTTGAGGGCCCCTGTGGCAGGGCTAGCGAGATGTGGACGGTGTTGCGTCCCGGCACGAGCCGCACGGGCAGGCGGACCTCGCCTTCGGGCCCAGCGGCGAGCTGGGTTTCAGGGGTCGTCACCTGGGTGCCGGGGACCACCTCCAGGCGCAGGAAGGTGTCTCCCGTGGGCAGGGGCACGTCCGGGGACAGCCCGCGCATGGCGCCCAGGCGCACCTTCGCGCGAGGGATGACGATCCAGCCGTGCTCACCGCGTCGAACCACGTCGAAGGTCTGCTGGGCGAACTCCACCGCGCCGCCTGGCGACGTGGTGGTGATGGCGATGACGTTCTGGGCCGGATACAGCAGCACGGTCGCGAGCCACGCGCCGGAGTCCTCCACGGTGGCGTCCACGTCGCCCACGCGGACCCGGTCTCCAGGAGAGGCCTGGCCGCTGATGAGGAAGCGCAGGTTCCCTTCGGTGTCGGCGCGGGCCTCGGGGGGACGGTTCGGCACGGAGGTGGGGGC
>NZ_RAWK01000285.1 GCF_003612165.1 Corallococcus aberystwythensis
CCCCAGATATCTCAACCGCTCGATAAGAGGGAGTGAGCGGCCCGCGAGCGGATGGAGCGGGTGGGTGATGACCACCGAATCCAATGGCGACTTCGTCTTCAAGGGGGTGCGTCGATAGGGGCTTGCCCGAGCCATTCTCCAAAGGTCTCGCCGCAGTGATGACCGCCACGCTCATCGCATACGTGGGCGTCGACACCTTCTGGGCTCTCATCGTCGGGTTCAAACAATTGGTGGACGCCGCGGACCGCGCCACCACGTTCGAGGAACTGCGTGTGGAAGGAGAGCAGTACGGCAGGGTCATGGGTCGCAATGCGGCACGTGCCTTCGCCGTGTTGGCCACAGCGGCGATTGGCAGCACGGCGCCAGGGCTGGCGACGAAGATCTCTAACCTCCCAGGCGCCGCGCAAGCAGCCGTGCAGGCCGAGGCGCAGCTGGGAGTCCGGCTCGCCGCTATTGGGAGCGTGGAAACGGTCGCGGTGAGCGCGGAGTCCGTCACCATCGCATTGGCGCCTGGAGCGTTAGCCATGGCCGCCAATGGGGGAAACACTGGCGGCTCCAGGGCTTGGGCTTCCTTCAGCGGGTTCAAGAAGGCAATGGGGCCGGCGGGCCCGGGGCAGGAGTGGCATCACATCGTCGAGCAGACACCGGGCAACGTGAACCGGTTCGGGCCGCAGGCAGTGCACAACAAAGATAATGTCATTCCGCTGGAGAAATCGTTGCACTCTCGCATCAGCTCGTTCTACTCGACGATCCGACGAGACCTTACGGGTTCGCCCTTGACCGTGCGACAGTGGCTGAGCACGCAGTCCTACGCGGCTCAACGCGAATTCGGGTTGCAGGCCATCGAGAACTTCAGCAAGGGAATCTGGCGATGACGCTGGAGGATTTGGTCGAACAATTCGCGCTGAACGTGGCCGCCCAGACCGAGGCCACCTGGCGAAGCGACTCCAGGAGCGCGAACAAGCACGCCCGGAAGTACGGCGTGGCGGTCGACAAGCTACTGGCTCACGGCGATGCCGGACGTGATGCGCTCCTCGTTCTGCTCCAGCATGAGCGCATGGATGTGCGCGTCATGGCCGCCGCGCATCTGCTTCGCTATCGCACCGCCGACTCCAAGGCGGTCCTGGAGGATGCCGCGAAGGGCGAAGGAATGATCCCGTTCTGTGCCCAGCAGGCCTTGAAGCGCTGGGAGGATGGCACCTGGGCGCTCGACAGGCCCGACGCACCTCAGGAGAAATGAAATGGATGATCCTCAGGAGTTCGCGCGTCGGGTGTTCGCGTCGCAGCCCTTCAGCCAGTTCATCGGCGCGCAGCTTGCCAGCGCCGGGCCTGGGACGGCGGAGCTGCGGCTGCCCATCGTGGACCACCTGAAGCAGCAGCACGGCTTCGTCCATGGGGGCGTGCTCAGCTACCTCGCGGACAACGCCATCACGTTCGCCGGCGGGCTGGCGCTGGGCGGCAACGCGCTGACCTCCGAGTACAAGATCAACTACCTGAAGCCCGCCGTGGGCGCGCTGCTCATCGCGCGGGCCCAGGCGAAGGCCGCCGGGAAGCGGCAGGCCGTCTGCCAGTGCGAGGTCTTCGCCGTGAAGGACGGCGTGGAGACGCTGTGTGCCCTGGCGCAGGGCACCGTCGTCTCCGCCGCCTGAAGCCGCATCAGAACTCGGTGACTCAGGTCACCGGGTTTCATGACGCCCCGTCACAGGTGACGTGACGACCCAGGCATTTTTCGCGCGCGGCCCGTTCCGCATATTGCCAACCGTTCCGGAGCACACCGCTCCGGCCTTCACGAGGACGGCAAGACCATGGCGACGAAGATTGCAATCATTGGCAAGGGGAACGTGGGCGGGGCGCTGCAGCGCGGACTGGCTCGCGCCGGGCACGAGGTGAAGGCGGTGGGCAAGGATCCGGCGGCCGTGCGTCAGACGGCCGCGTGGGCGGAGGTGGTGTTCCTGGCGGTGCCCTTCAGCGCGCTGGACGACACGCTCCGCACGCTGGGCGACGCGGTGAACGGCAAGGTCGTGGTGGACGTGACGAACGCGCTGACCGCCGACATGCAGCTGGCGCTCGGGTTCACCACGAGCGGCGCGGAGGAGTTGCAGAAGAAGGCCCCCCAGGCGCGCGTGGTGAAGGCGTTCAACACGGTCTTCGCTCAGCACATGGACCAGGGACAGGTGAAGGGCGAGAAGCTCAGCCTGCTCGTCGCCTCCGATGATGCTTCCGGCAAGGAGCGCGTCCTGGGCCTGGGGAAGGACCTGGGCTTCGACGCCGTGGACGCGGGGCCGCTGCGCAACGCCCGGTGGCTGGAGTCCCTGGGCTACCTCAACATCCTGCTCGGCTACGTGCAGAAGCTGGGGCCGGACATCGGGTTCCGGCTGGTGCGTTAGCGGCGCTTGCGTTTCGTGGACAGCGGCGCCCGGGAGGCGAAGAGCTCCACCATGAAGTCCAGGAACACGCGGACCTTGGGAACGGCGGACTTGTGCCGTTCGAAGAGGGCGAAGACGGTGCGTGGCTCGGGCTCGAGGTCCTCGAGGATGACCTCGAGCTCACCCCGGGCCAGCTCCTCCGCCACGTGGTACTCGAAGGTCTGGATGATGCCGAGTCCGCCCAGGGCCGCGTGGGTGAGCACGTTGCCAGAGCCGGCGACGAGCCTGCCCCGGGCGGCGAAGGTGACCTCGCCTCCGGCTCCCTTCAACCGCCACGGGAGGGGGCCCGTGTTCGACAGGTACGCGATGCACGAATGTTCGCGCAGCGAGGCGAGCGTCCGAGGCCTCCCGTGCGCGGCGAGGTAGGCAGGGGAGGCGACCAGGATGGAGCGCGCGCGAGCGAGCCGTCGCGACACCAGCTCGGAGTCCCGCGCTGGCGCGAGGCGGAGGACCACGTCGACGCCCTCGGCCGTGGGGTCGATGAGCCGGTCGCGGACCGTGAGGTCGATGGACACGTCCGGGTAGCGTTCGAGGAACCGGGGCAGCGCCGGCCCGACGACATAGTCCGCGAGCGGGATGGGGACATCGACGCGCAGGCGGCCGCGCGGCGTGACGCTCGTCCGCGCCAGGGTGGCGTTGACGGCTTCGAGCTCCGCGAGCATGCGGGTGCAGTGCTCGTGGTACACGGCCCCTTCGTCCGTGAGGCTGAGGCTGCGGGTGGTCCGGTTCAGGAGCCGGACCCCCAGCCGGCCTTCGAGCCGTGAGACGATCCGGCTCACGCCCGAAGGCGTCAGCCCCAGGTTCTCCGCCGCGCGTGTGAAGCCGCCGAGGTCGACGGCCTTGATGAAGACTTCGATCTCCGAGATGGAGTCCATGTTGCCGACAGCTCACAGCCATTCATGAGCGGACGTCAATGAGCCATCCCGGCGGGCGTCAGGTGGGGTGGGTCCACAGGTCGCGCAGGTCCGGCGGCAGCTCCCCGGCGATGTCCTCGCTCTCTCCGATGGAGACCTGTGCCTGGATGGCACTGAAGACGGCGCGGATGACGGGTTCGGTGTCGTCGGGATCCATGTCCAGGTCCTCGGCCACCATCGCCAGCATCTCCACCCGGCCGAACTTCCGGGGCGGCGGGCCGGCCTCGTGCCGGTCGCACCGCACCATGACCTCGCGCAGCTTCATGGGCAGCTGCGCTTCCAGGTCCTTGTCCTCCTCACCGACGAGGCGCTGCTCCAGCACGCACAGCACGGAGACCGCGGCGTCCTCCGCGGCCTGGTCGCTCGGGAATTGGCCCACGTCGCGCAGGTATTTGAGGAAGGCTTTGTAGGTCTGTGAGGTGCGGGCCTCGTGGCGCATGCGGCGGCGCTCGTCGAGCGGGACGGCCGTCGTGCGCTGCGTGGGGCTTCCTACCTGCTGCCCGGAGCCGGGGATGTCGTGCGCTGCCATGTCCGTTGCCTCGTTCCTTGAAGAAGGGTCCAACCCCAACGCTGAATCGCCAGCGAAGCGTGGAGAAGGCACGCGCCGCCCTGCGAGCCGCCCGCTCCCCGTGGGTGGGGGATGACGGGGAGCGCCTGCTCCCACGTCCGTTGCCATCCTTGCTTCGACGAGATCGCATCCGAAGCCTGGAGAGAGGGGCCGCATGGCGCGGCCGCTCTCAAGAGAGGTGTCGTCATGCGTGAAAGTCTTCGTCCCAGGGGAGAGGCGCTGCGCAGCGCAGCCCGCAGGATCGCGGTGCGAAGGGCCGAGGAGCCGCAGACTCCCTTGCTCCAGATCATCACGGAGGCAGCCCGCCACTTCGACCTCTCGCCGAGTGAGGAGCAGATGCTTCTGTCAGATCTGCTGTCGGAGAGTCCGGAGGCGTCACCGCCCTGACGCAACCGAAGTCGGGACTGACCACGATTGGCGTCAGGCGATTCAAACGTGACTCGGATGAGAGGCGAGCCTGGCGAGAATTTTCCTCTCAATGCGTTGCATGAATGGCGAGTTCAAGCTGTCTGGACAAGGCCTCAGGGAATCGTTTAACTGGTCATGGGGAAGCGATTCCCCTTCCTTGGGGGCTGTCCATGAAAAGCTTGACGGTTGTGGCTGCGGTCGCGGTGTCTGCGCTGGGCGTGGGTTCGGCTGAAGCGGCGACGCTGACGTTCACGGTGCAGAACAAGATCACCACGAGCGCGATCACCAACTCCTACTTCAACGGGTGTGCCGCGGTCATCCCGGCCCTGAGCTCGGTGGCGGCCAACTCGATTTCGGGGGTGCACCAGACGGACTGCGGCACCAACTCCGCCGTCGTCTTCGAGTACACGAGCGGCAGCAAGACCTGTCGCTTCAACATGAGCAGCATCTGGACCCCGCCCAACCCGATCCTGGGGACGTCCGGGTACTGGACGCCCGCGGGCTCGGCCACGTCCAAGGGCAGCACTACCGCCACGTGCAAGACGACGCTGGTCGGGCTGGGCTCGAACGGCAACTACACCTGGGCCCTGTCGATGCAGTAACGCGGGACCCTCATGGGAGCCCATGGTAGATGGGCGCCCATGAACCTCATTCGACTGTCGGTCGTGGGCCTTGGCGTGGCGTTCCTGGTGTCGGGCTGCGGGGGCCGCCGGAGCAACTCCAAGGTGGACTTCTCCCAGATGGGGCCGTCCATCAACTCGAAGCGCTATGCGAACCTGGAGAAGATCGCCGCCAAGGATCTCCAGTGCGACGCGGAGCTGACGCCCCAGTACCTGGGTGAGAACCGGTACCAGATGATCGGCTGCAACACCGAGGGCATCTACGAACTGCGCTGCAGGATGGGGCAGTGCTCCTGGATGCCGGACGTGAGGGCCCGCGCGGAATTCGACCTGGGGTGCCCAAGGGCGCAGCTCAAGACGTCGATCATTGATCCGGTCACGACGGGCGTCGCGGGTTGCGGAAAGCGTGCCACCTACCGGGCGATTGGCACGACCTACGGTCGCTCCTGGACGCTGAATTCGCCCGTGGTCCAGGATGAGGCTCCTGCTGCGGCTCCCGCGGAAGAAGTGCCGGTCCCAACGACGCTTTGAGTCGAGGCGTCAACCGCTAACGGTGACGGCCTATCGCGCAGTCCGATGGGCCGTACTCCAAGAGTGGCCTGTGCGGCGGCAGACTCTTCACGCAGGGTCAGGAAGGGTGGGCGTCCCACCATCGGCTCTCACTGAGAGACGGTTCCCGAAAAGGGAAATAGAGCGGAACCTTCCATCGGTCCTGCGCGACCCGGCCGATTTCGAGAGCGACTTCGCCCATGTGACTGCTGGGGCCCTGCATTGCGACGAGCTGAACAGCCGTAAACCGCGGATGCTCGTGTGATGCGCCTGGAAGAATGGCGTTCACCAAGAGGATCCAACCGTAGCTGTCTCCATCCCAGAGCGCTTCGAGTGCCAGCGGCGGCTGAGGTAATGCCTCCAGATTCGTGAGGGCATGTGAGCGCCAATACCCAGGCGTCAAGGTTTGTCTATACGCCAGCCTGGATTGCCGCCAGCTCTCATGAATCTCTTCCAGCTCCCGAGAGCGGGCTTCCATGAGTTCCACCGCATCGTAGAGCCGGCACTGCATGCCATTCTTGATGAAGCCAATTGCCCTCATCGTTTCGCCGCTCAGGATCAGGGCATCCACTTCGTGTAACAGGTCAACGCGAATGACTTTCGTGTCCACGGCTAACTCCTGTACTAGTCCTTCCAGAGGACCTTCCACGGGTGCTTGCGCAAGTCCGTGATCAGGGTCTTCAGCTCGTCGTAGAGGGCTGGGTCCTTGAGCAGGGCTCCCCCTGTGCCTTCTCCTGCGTCCAGCTGACCGAGGATCCGGTCCGCCTTGGTGGCAATCTGTTCCAACTGGCCCGCGGCGGCAGTGAAGCGCTGGAGGGCCAGCTTCACCTGCTGGCCGTCCTCCGGCGTCAGTGGGCCCGTTACCGCCGCCAGACCGTCCAGGGTCGTTCCGGCGGACTTCGTCAGGCCCGGGAGGTCCTTTCGCATCACGGCCGCCACGGCGGAGGCGTCGTCCAGGAGCCGGGCTCCCTTGCCTCCGGGCTGCATGGATTCCTTCGCCAGCTGCGCGAGCTGCCTCAGGTCCTTCGACGCCGCCGCCAGCTCCGAGGCCAGGACCTTCACGTCACCTTTGTTCTCCGTCAGGACCTCGTCCAGCGTCCTCGCCAGCCTCGACACGTTGGCGGCCAGCCCGGTCACGGCCTCCGGATCCTTCTCCAGCATGTCCGACAGCAACGTCACGAACTTGGTCAGCTGTTCCGACAGCAGGTCCAGGCGCGGCGCATCCACGCCTCGCAGTGCCTCTGTCTCCGGCAGCGGCGCGTCCGCGTTGCCTGGATTCAACTCCAGATAGGGCTCACCCAAGATGCCCACCGTTCCCACCGTCACCCGGGCGTCCTTGCGCAGGGCGCCCCTGGCCGCGGGCTCCACCGACAGGTCCATGCGGACGGGGAGGGGGATTCCCTTCGCGTCCCTTCGGTCCGCCAGGAGCTGGATGGTATCCACCTTGCCCACCTGGACGCCTCCCAGCTTCACCGGGGCTCCCTGCACCACGTTGCCCGTGTGCGCGAAGTCCACCGCCAACTTCGCGCCCCGGCCCAGCGTCAGCTCTCCCATCAACCAGAGCAACACCAGCACTCCCACCAGCGTCGCGAGCACCAGCGCTCCAACCTTCAACTCCAGCCGTTGCTCATCCATCCGTCGCGCCCTCCATGAACGGCGCCGTCAACGTCCGCAGCTCCGGGGCAGGGGACTTGAGGAATCCCTCCGGGCTCCCCAGGTACGCATTGCGCCCCTTCGCCACCACCAGCACCCGGTCGGCAATCTCTCGCAGCTGCCGGTAGTCGTGGGACACCACCAGCGCTCCCAGGCCCTGCTCCTTCAACGACGCCAGCACCGCCTCCACCTGCATCGCCGCCCTCCGGTCCAATCCCGTCGTCGGCTCGTCCAACAGCAGGTAGCGCGGCTTGAGCACCAGCGCCCTCGCGATGGCCGTTCGCTTCTTCGCCCCGGGCCCCAATTCCGGCGGCAGCCGGTCCGCCCACTCCTTCAGGCCCACCTGGTCCAAGGCCTTCTCCACCGCTTCCTCCGGGGCGTTCGGATCCGCGAGGCGCACGTTCTCCCGCAGCGTTCTCCAGTCCAGCAACGCGGGGCCCTGAACCAGATACGGAGCCCGGCGCCGGAGGGACACCAGCGTCCGCTCCGGTTGCGTGTCCACCCGTTCCCCGAACAGCGTCACCTTGCCGGCTTCGGGCCTGAGCAGCCCCACCGCCAGCCGGCACAGCACGCTCTTGCCGGAACCGCTCGCTCCCGCGATGAACGTCAGCTCTCGCGTGGAGACCTGCGCGCTCAAGCCGTCCAGCACGCGGCGGCCCTGTTCGAAGGCGATCGCCACGTCGTCGAAGACCAGCGTGTCCGGACCGGTGTCATTCACAGGCGCACGAACTGGAACGCAAGCGACACCGTCAGGTCAATCAACAGACAGCCGAGGCTGGCCGCCACCACGCCTTCCGTCGTCGCCTCGCCCACCGCCTCCGCGCCGCCCCGGGCATTCAACCCGGCCACCGCCGCCGCGAGCGGGATGTACAGCCCGCAGCCCAACACCTTCAGTCCTCCCACCAGCAGGTCCCAGCCATCCACGTACCTGGGGTCCATGAACGCCCGGCCGTCGATGTCCAACGCCACGCTCGCCACCAACACCGCCGACGCCGTCGCCGCCACCGTCCCCAGCACGCTCAGCAGCGGCACCCCCACCAGCCCCGCGATCACCCGGGGCGCCACCAGGTCCGCGTACGGATCCCCCGCTGACATCTCCAGCGCCTCCACCTGCTCGTTCACGCTCATCGTGGCCAGCTCCGCGGAGTGGCTGGCCCCGGCTCGCGACGCCGTCAGCAGCGCCGATACCGCGGGGCCCAGTTCGCGGATGAGCATCTCGAAGTAGGCCGGGCCCAGCACCGCCACGTTGCCGATCAGCTTCTTCGCCTGCGCGTTGGCGATCATCACCAGCACCGCCCCGAAGAAGGCCATGCCGGACATCACCAGCCACACGCTGCGCCCACCCAGCTCGTGCACCTGCGCCAGGGTCTCGCGCCAGGGGATGCCCTCCCGCGTGCCCGCGCGTACCGTACGCGCCAGCATCACCCCCGGCGCCCCGAAGAAGGTCAGCACGCGCTTCATCCGAGCAGCCTCGACAGCACCGTCGTCAGCAGGAAATCCAACAGGAAGATGGCCGCGCAGCTCAGCACCACCGCGCTCGCCGCGGCCTCACCCACGGCGCGGGCTCCTCCCTTCGCCCGCAGCCCCACCGCCGTGGACACCAGCGAGATGGCCAGGCCGAACGCTCCTGTCTTCACCACGCCGCCCAGGATGTCGGACGGGCTCAGCATCTGCGCGAACGTCCCGAAGAACACGCGCACCGGCAGATCCAACGTGAGCTTCGCCGCCACCGCCTCGCAGAGGATGGACACCAGGAACGTGAACGTGCTCAGCGCCAGCATGCTCACCTCCATCGCCACCACCCGGGGCGCGACCAGCAGCGCGAACGGATCCAGGCCAATGCCTCGCAGGCCTTCAATCTGTCCGCCTACGTTCAGCGTGGCCAGCTCCGCCGCGTTCCTCGCGCCGATCCGCGCCGACATGATCAGCCCCAGCAGCAGCGGGCCGAACTCCCACAGCACGCCGTAGCCCGCGGCCCAGCCCAGGAACGCCCGCGCTCCGAAGCGCTGGATGTAGAGCGACGCCTGCACCACCACGATGACGCCCGCGAGCGCCGCCGTCGCCAATGCCAGCGGCAGCGACCCGTAGCCGAACTGCACCAGCCCTCGTGCCAGCTCGCGCCGCTCCAGGCCGCGCAAGGCCCAGGCCGTGCGGCCCGCCACGAGGGCCAGCGCGCCCACGCCGCCCACCGCTTGCATCGCCGAGCGTCCCAGCCAGGCCAGGGCGGTGGTGCTCACGGGTGGGGACACTGCGGGATCATGCGAGGGCCTCGTCCGGCGCGCGCTCCAGTTCCGGCGCCGGGGCCCCATCGTGCACCAGTCTGCCTCCTCGCAGGTACAACCAGCGGGGCAGGGGGAGGTCCACCGGCGCTTCCGGCGCGGCCACCAGCAGCGTTCCCTGGCCGGCGACCTCCAGGAGCACCCTCGCCACCTGCCGCGCCGTGCCCGGATCCAGGCCCGCGAACGGATCATCCGCGAGCAGCACCGCGGGCCTCGCCGCGATGGCCCTCGCGAGCCCCGCGCGCTTCTTCATGCCGCCGGACAGCCGCTCCGGCAGCGTGTCCGCCGCGTCCGCCAGGCCCACCGAGCGCAGCACCGCGTCCGTGCGCTCGCGGGCTTCGGCTTCCGGCACATGCCTCCGCAACAGCGGCTGCATCACGTTCTGCCGCACCGTCAGCGAGTCGAAGAGCGCGTCCGTCTGGAACACGAAGCCGAACGACGCCTGCTGCGCTCGCCGCTCCGGCGCCGAGAGCCTGGCGACATCCTGACCGTCCCACGTCACCCGGCCGGAGGAGGGGAGCAGCAGGCCCGCGAAGGACTTGAGCAGCGTCGTCTTGCCCGAACCCGAGCGCCCCAGCACCAGTGCCTGCGTGCCGGGTGGGACGTGGCAGTCCGTGGGCTCCAGCACGGTGCGGGCGCCGTAGCGGAGGGTCAGGGCTTCGGCGCGCAGGTCCATGACAATGACGCTCAGGGAGTCACGATGAAGCTGGCGCCAGCACCACTGTCGCCCACGGTGACGATGCCCGTCGGTGCCTTCGCATCCAGCGACCTCAAAGACCGGGCGGGAGACCTCGCGTCCGTATGGACCGTGATCCAGTCGCTTCCATTGAAGAAGAGGACGGCCCCTCCGGCGCCGACCCCCTCGGTGGTCGCGACGTAGACCGCCGTCTTTCCGAAGGCCACGACGTCCTGGATGCTGCGGCTCGCGAAGGCCGCGGGCAGGGTTTTCATCTCACTCCACTTGCCCTTGACGCGTTCCAGGACGATTCCGTTGTCACCCACCGCGAAGGCGTAATTCGCGTTCACGACGTGGACGCCTCGCAGCTCGCCCACGAGCGTGGCCGGAAGCTCTTCTTTAACCCAGGTCGAGCTCGCCACGTCGAAGCGGAACGCACGGGGCTTGAGCGTCGGCACGAAGCCCTCGCTCTTGCTTCCCACCGCCAGGAGCGTTTCCGGACCGCCCACGCCGCTGATGGCACGCAGGCTGGCGTCGGCGGTGGCGGTCTCGATTCGCTCCGGAGCGGCGGGCGGAGCCCACCGGAAGGTCTGGCCTCCACCCGTGACGCCATAGAGGGTCAGCGATCCTCCCGTGGCGCTCACGATGCCGACCAGGCCGTTCAGGACCTGCCCGTTCGTGTTGCTCTCCAGCGTGCACGTGTTCGCGGTCGCGGCCGCCTGTGCGAAGCGGCTCGACGAGTCCTTGCCACCCGCGAGGAACACCTCTCCAGAGGACGAGGCCCACGCGGCCTTCCAATCACCGTCGCAGGTGACGGACTTGCCTCCCGTGCCGTCCATCCGGCCCCGGGCGAGATTGCCGCCATCCCCCGCGGCCCAAATCCCTCCCGATCCATCCGTCGCGATCGTCTTCCAACTGGTGCTGTCCGGCGTGGTGAACGGCTTCCACGTCGCATTGCACGTCAGGCCGTCGTCGGCCCCGTCGGCGCAATCGTTGTCGATCCGGTCACAGACCTCCGGGGTTCCGCTAGCGCGGTAGCGGGAGCTTTCGTCGCAATCCTCGGCTTCTGGCTTGGAGTTCAGGGGAGGCGGTTCGCATGTCGTTCCCCCCAATGTCCCTGCCTTCCCATCCCCGTCTTCGTCGAGGTAGTAGGCCGTGGGCGTGACGGTGCTGTTACAGACGGCGACGCCATTGGAGCAGATCTTCGCGCCAGGGCAGTTGGAGGCGTTGACACACGCACCGCCCAGGTCGAATGCCTCATCCACTTCGCCGTTGCAGTTGTCGTCCCGCCTGTCACACCGGGACTCCTGCACGCCGGGGTTGATGCTCGAGTCGTTGTCGTCACAGTCCCCCGCGCGGCTCGTCGTGTTGAACGACGGCGCCGAGCACGCCAGCACCGGGTCCAGGAAGCGGCTGCCGTACTTGTCTCCGTCCGCGTCCGTGTACCAGGCCGTGGGACCACCCCGGTCCTCATTATCGTCAGCGCAGTCCGTGCCTCCGTTCGCCGGACTCACGAAGCCATCCCCGTCACCATCCGTGGCCCCCAGGGACAGGTCCACCGTCGTGACGCCGTTCTTCTCCAGGCTCGCGTTCGTCTCCGCGGTCGCCACCTGGGCGCCTTCGCAGGACCGCTCCTGCGCCGTGGCCAGGAGCCTCACGTCGTTGCTCCAGCCCGCCTGCCTGAAGACCGCGACGGACAGCGTCCCCGGCGCCGGGTCCGGCTTCACGTTCACGTTCGTCGTGACGCTCCGGGAGACCTCTGTCTGATCCGTGACCGTCAGGGTCACGCAGCCCGGCCGAAATCCTTCGTAATGAATCTGGACCCTCAGAGCGGCGGTCTTGAGGTCATCCCCCTTGGAGCACCCCGCGAGGACGCCCGCGAGCACAGCGACCAGGAATAAACGCATGGGACACGCATTCTGGGGCGTTCCCCACACCCGGAGTGGGGCGATGTCGCCACCGTCGGCATTTCAACCCGAGAGCCTTCTTCCCTGACCCTTAGTCCGCGCCGCGATGCATCGTCCAGACACGGACCGCTCATCCGCCCCCGATGACGGCTTCCGTGTATAGGGGCCGCTGACCTTTCAACACTGGCCCGTTCCCCCGCACGACCTCTATGTCCACCGTTCGCCGTGCCCTCCTCGCCGCGCCCCTGGGTGCCTGCCTCTGCGCACTGGCCCCGGATGCGCTCGCCCAGACGCCTCCGGCC
>NZ_RAWK01000286.1 GCF_003612165.1 Corallococcus aberystwythensis
GTGGGGGCCGCGTGGGCGCTGGGGCTGGGCTGGGTGTCGGAGCTCCTGTGCAGCATCTGGCTGACCTGGCGCGTCTGGCGGCGGCTCACGGCGCCGGAGCCCGGCCAGGCGGTCCACCCTGTCGCATCGGGCCCGGTGGATGCCCGGGAGTCGACAGCAGGCTGAGTCCGCGGGGTCGTGGTGGCGAGCCGGGAGGATTTCTAGCCTTTCCGGCTTCAAGGAGCCACATCCACCATGCAAAGACAGGCAGGAACGGGGCTGTTCCTCAAGCGGTGCTTCGACGTGATGGCGGCGGGGATGGGCTTGATATGCCTTTCCCCGGTGATGGTGGCCACGGGGCTGTTCGTCCGGGTGACGCTGGGCAGCCCCGTCCTCTTCCGTCAGCGGCGGCCGGGCAGGAAGGGCCGGCTCTTCACCGTCCTCAAGTTCCGCAGCATGCTGGACGCCATGGACGCGAACGGCCAGGAGCTGCCGGACGAGCAGCGCCTCACCTGGGCCGGGCGGCTCTTGCGCTCCACCAGCCTGGATGAGCTGCCGCAGCTGTGGAACGTGCTGAAGGGCGACATGAGCCTCGTGGGGCCCCGCCCGCTGCTGGTGGAGTACCTGCCGCGCTACAACGAGGAGCAGGCGAAACGCCACGACGTGCTGCCCGGCGTCACCGGCTGGGCGCAGATCAACGGCCGCAACGCGCTCAGCTGGGACGAGCGCTTCCGGCTGGACGCCTGGTACGTGGAGAACTGGAGCCTGGCGCTGGACGCGAAGGTGCTGGCGCTGACGGTGGTGCGCGTGCTCCAGCGCCAGGGCATCTCCTTCGCGAGCGAGGCCACCCTGCACAAGTTCATGGGCAACCCGCCGCCGGAGTCCAACGTCGTACCGCTCCGGCAGCAGGAGGCCGGCGCCGTCAGCCCGCCGTCCGCAGTCCCTGCTTCCGGGGAACGGCGCGGACCACCTCCACCACCCGCTCGAGCTCCTGTCGCGTAAGGTTGGAGCCGGACGGCAGGCACAGGCCGTGGCGGAACAGGTCCTCCGCCACGCCGCCCCGCCGCCGCTCGAAGGTCGCGAAGACGGGCTGCAGGTGCATGGGCTTCCACACCGGCCGCGCCTCGATGTTCTCCCGCTCCAGCGCGACTCTCACCGCCTCCCGGTCCGCGCCGAACGCCTCCGGGTCGATGGTGAGCGTGGTCAGCCAGCGCGTGTGCCGGCCCCACGGCGCCTCGGGCATGAACTCAATGCCCGGCAGGTCCCGGAAGGCCTCCGCGTAGAAGGCCTGGTTCGCGCGGCGCGCGGCCACCCGGTCCTCCAGCACGTGCAGCTGCCCCCGGCCAATGGCGGCCAGCACGTTGCTGAGCCGGTAGTTGTAGCCAATCTCCGAGTGCTGGTAGTGCGGCGCCGTGTCCCGCGCCTGCGTGGCCAGCTTGAGGGCGTGCTGCACCAGCTCCCCGTCCGGGGACACCAGCATCCCGCCGCCGGACGTGGTGAGGATTTTATTGCCGTTGAAGGAGTAGATGCCCACGCGGCCCACCGTGCCGGGGGCCCGGCCCTTGTACGTGCTGCCCAGGGCCTCCGCGGCGTCCTCCACCACGGGCACGCCGTAGCGGTCGCAGGTGGCCATGATGGGGTCCAGGTCCGCGCTCTGGCCATACAGGTGCACCACCACCACGGCGCGGGGCAGGCGGCCCACGCGGGCGCGCATGGACAGCTCCTCCTCCAGCAGCGCGGGGTCCATGTTCCAGGACGTGCGCTCGCTGTCGATGAAGACGGGAGAGGCGCCCAGGTAGCGGATGGGGTTCACCGACGCGGAGAAGGTGAGCGTGCTCACCAGCACGTCGTCGCCGGGGCCCACGCCCACCAGCTGGAGCGCCAGGTGGAGCGCGGCCGTGCCGGAGCTCAAGGCCAGCGCGTGCGGCGTCCCCACGCACCGGGCGAACTCCTCCTGGAAGGCATCAACGTGGGGCCCCAGGGGGGCAATCCAGTTGCTTTGGAACGCGTCGTCGACATAGCCGCGCTCGAGCGTGCCCATGTGGGGCGAGGACAGGTAGATGCGGGAGGACATGCGAAAACTCCAGGCAGGACCGGGCATGGGGAGCCCGGCATTGCCTGGAGCGTTCGCACACTCCCTCCCCCCGCGCGCTCGGGCGGGAGGAGGGGGTGTCTGTCCGTATTGTGGAACTCGGCTTACAGCGCCGAGCCCTGGGACAGCAGCTTCGCGTTGAGCGCGGCGTTGCCGTAGAACTGGGTGTTCTGGCCCACGGAGTGGCTCTCCAGGCGCTGCTGGAGGGTGGCGTTGTAGCGGCCCAGCTTCATCAGGCCGTCATTGAACCAGCCCGTGCCGCTGCCCGTGCCGTCCACGTACATGCTGTACTTCTTGGCGGACGGCCAGATGACGTTGTTCAGGGTGACCACGAACTTGCGCATGTCCGCGTCCGTCCACTCCATGCCCGCGTCGTGGGCTTCCACGAGGTAGGCCATCACGCCGTTGCCGTGCGCCACGTCCTGGCCCGGACGCTTCTTGGAGCCCCACTCGGCGGCCCAGAAGTACGCGGAGGCGTTCACCGGGCTGGTCTGCAGCTGGCCGCGCAGCGACGAGGTGTTGTTGGGCATGTCACGGTTGATGTTGTTGAAGACGGTCATATAGGTCGCCTTCTTCGTCGCATCCGTCGTCATGAGCGACAGGTCCATGGCGATGTAGGCCCAGTGCGACGCCATGTGCGTATTGACGCGGTAGAGGTAGCTGTTCGCGCCGCGCTTGTTCCACTTCTCGAACATGTTCTTTTCGGTGAACGCCAGCAGCTTGTCGTACTGCGACTTGTAGTTGCTGTTGTTGTAGAGCGCGGGCGTCTCACGGATGGTGCGCAGCATGCGCGTCACGTAACGCCAGCAGTAGCTCTCGAAGAGGGGGACTTCCTGGCCCACCGTGTCCGAGCGGGCCGAGGCCCAGCCCATGTAGCCGTCCTTGAACTGGCTCCTGGGCAAGAGCTTGGAGCTCTTCGCGTTGTTGACCATGTTGTTCACATACAGCAGGGCCCGGTCCATGTACTGCGTCTTGCCGGTGGCGCGGTACATCGCCGTGTTGCCGTCAACGCCGTAGGCCAGGTCGTAGAACTGCCAGCTGTCCAGCGACTTGCTCTTGGGGAGGAAGCTGGAGGTGTGCTCCGAGTTCCAGCGGTTCAGGAACAGCGTCTCCCACGCGGCGACGGTGCGCAGGCTGACGGCGGCCTGGGCGGTCGTCCCCAGGTTCTCCTCGGTGGTGGCAGGCGCTTCTACGGCGGCGGGGGCGTCCGCATCCGGAGTGGCGGGAGCCTCCTGGGCCTCCTCCGCTTCCGGGTAGGGAACCGCCGCGACCTCTTCGGGGGAAGAGGGAGCAAGCACTTCAGAACCGGGGTCCGTGACTTCCGTGCTGCCCGGGGTGTTGTCTCCGTTGGGACTCGCCGTGTTGGCATTGTCCTGCTCGGGGTTGGGGCCACACGCACCACCCACCAGCAGGGCAAGCGACAACAGGGACGACAGGGCACGACCAGAGTTGCGACGACGGGATTCCAACATCAGGGGGGTCCTGTGGGGTAGCACCGGACGACAACCGATTGGGCTACCCTGTTGTGGGAACGCCGGAGTGCGTTCACAGGTCGCCAGAAGCGTTGGGAGGCCTCTCAAATTCCTTTGTGATTAGACAAAAAAACATCGCGACCGCCCGTGGGTTGTCAGTGCAAGGCCCCATGGGCCCGTCCGCCTGAGCCGGTTGGGGTGGCCTTCAGGGGGGATGCATGACGAGGACAGGGCAGGCGAGCGCCATGCTGGTTCCCGACGCGGGCGCCGCGGCGCTGTCCGAGCAGTACTTCCGCTCGGAGCACCATCTGCGCGCCGAGGGGGTCACCCATACGCTGGTCATCCAAACCGGCACACCCAGCACACTGCGAATCCCACTCATCGTGCGAGCGATTGAAGGAACGCCGTACCGCGACGCCATTTCTCCGTATGGGTTTCCGGGCGGTGTGACGGACGGCTGGAGTGAAATGCCAGCACTTGCCGTGGACTGGCAGGGCACGGAGCTGGTCAGTATTTTCGTGAGGGAGCGGGTCCAGGGACCGCACTGCTTCTCGGGTGGTACCGCGCGCAACGAGGTCTTCCTGGTGGATCCATGCCGCCCGCTCACACTGCGGGAGATGCATCGCCGGCACATGCGGCGAAACGTGCGGCTGGGATTCGTGAGCACCGTGCGTGCGGTCCGGGACGCGCTGCCCGAGGAGCGCGCGGGGTTCCGGGACGTGTACCGGCAGACCATGGTGAGGGACGAGGCGTGCCGCCGGTACTTCTTCTCCGACGCGTACTTCGAGGAGCTGTTCGCGTCCCCGGTGGCCTGGCTCGTGACGGCGCGCGCGCCGGAGGGGGCGGTCGCCTCCGCGGCCGTGGTCGTCCGCAGCGACGGCCTGCTGCACTACTACCTGGGCGGAACGGCGGATGTGTACCTGGCGCGCTCCCCCGCGAAGAACGTCTTCGGAGGGATGATCGACCTGTGCCTCCAGCTGGGGCTCCCGCTCCACCTGGGGGGCGGGCTTCAGCCGGGGGACGGCCTGGAGGACTTCAAGCGCGGCTTCGCCAACGCCAGCGGCCGCCTGCACACGCATGAAATCGTCTGTGACGCGGCCGCGTACGCCGCGCTGTCGGACGGCCACCCTGGCGGCGGCTTCTTTCCGGCCTACCGCGCCCCGCACCGGCAATGAAGAAGCCCCGGCCCCCCGCGCGCCCTCGCGAGGCGGGCACGGGAGACCGGGGCTTCACCGGCACTTCGCCGGCCGGCCGGGCCGCGTGGGGTCAGGCGCTGACGTTCTGCTCCGCCCCCGTCGCCTTCACCGGGGCGAAGGCGGGCAGCACCTTCGCGACGGTCCCCTGAATCTTGGACGGGGTGTACGCGGGGAGGAGGTCCTGGAGGGCGCGCTTCACGTCATGGGAGTCACCGGCCCGGGCCGCGCGGTCCAGGCGCTTGAGCTGCAGCTGGAAGTCCGCGGGCGGCGCGGGGCTGCGGGCCACCTTGATGCGGTTGCGCACCTGCTGGGTGAGCTCCTCCTCCTCGGACATGAGCGTCTCCTCCAGCTTCTCCCCGGGACGCAGCCCCGTGTAGACGATGGGGATGTCCTTGTCCGGCACCAGGCCCGTCATGGTGATCATGTTCGCGGCCAGCTCCGCGATGCGGACCGGCTCCCCCATGTCCAGGATGCACAGCTCGCCGTAGCCGCCCAGGCCCGCCAGCACCACCAGGCCCACCGCCTCCGGGATGATCATGAAGTAGCGGGTGCAGTCCGGGTGCGTGACGGTGACGGGGCCGCCCGCTTGGATCTGCTGCTTGAAGAGAGGCACCACGCTACCCGCGGACCCCAGCACGTTGCCGAAGCGCACGGCGCAGAAGATGGTGCGCGACGTGGCGGCGATGTCGCGGATGACCATCTCCGCCAGCCGCTTGGAGGCGCCCATCACCGACGAGGGCTTCACGGCCTTGTCGGTGGAGATGAGGATGAAGCGCTCCGCCCCGCAGGCGTCCGCCATGCGCGCCACGTTCTGCGTGCCGAAGACGTTGTTCTTGATGGCCTCTTCCGGAGCGTCCTCCATCAGGGGCACGTGCTTGTGCGCGGCGGCGTGGAAGACGTACTGCGGCGCGAACTCCTGGCCAATGCGCAGCATCCGGTCCAGGTCGCGGATGTCCGCCACCACGGAGTGCACCGGCAGGTGCGGGTAGCGGGACTGAAGCTGGCGCACCAGCAGGTAGAGCTCGTTCTCGTTGATGTCCACCACCACCAGCGACGAAGGCGAGTGCCCCGCGACCTGCCGGACGATTTCACTGCCGATGGAGCCCGCGCCGCCGGTGACGAGGATGCGGCGGCCCGTCACCAGCCGGTGCACCTCTTCATGGTCGAAGGCGATGGCGTCCCGGGGCAGCAGGTGCTCCGGGGACAGGTCGTGCAGCATGGCGGCGGTGATCTTCTGGTCCAGGTACGCGAACGAGGCCGGGATGATCTTGAAGCTGACGCTCTGGTGCCGGCACAGGCTCAGCAGGTGCCGCGTGCGCTCCGGAGACAGCCGGGGGATGGCGATGAGCACCTGCGTCACCCGGTGCTTCTTCATCAGCTCCGGCAGCGCGTCCAGGACGCCCAGCACCGGCTTGCCGTTGAGGTAGGTGCCCTGCTTGCCGGGGTCGTCATCCACCAGACCGATGACGTGCCACGGGCTCTTGCGGTCGCGCAGGAGGTCGCGCAAGAGCAGGTCGCCCGCGCTGCCCGCGCCCACGATGAGGGTGCGCTGGGAGCCCTCGGCCCGGGCGCGGCGCTGGTCCAGGTACCACTGCCGCGCCATGCGCGGGGCGAAGCGGTGGAAGCCCAGGAGCGTGGTGGTGACGAAGAACTCCAGCGCCACCACCTGCCCCGGCAGCGCATCCATGAAGAGGACGGTGCGCAGGAGCTCGAACACGATGGTGCCCGCGAGGCTGGCCAGCTCCAGCCGGACCGCCTCGTGGATGCCCGAGCGGTGGAAGGACCAGCGGTGCAGGCCCAGCCAGACCAGCGTCACCAGGCGCACCGCGACCAGCAGCGCCACGGCACGGGGCAGGACCTCCCGGCACGCGGGGGACAGCCCGTCCGCGAAGTGCAACACCGTGGCGAAGAGCAGCGAGCAGGCGATGAGGACCGCGTCCACGCCCAGCATCCGCAGCCAGCCGAAGCGGTGGGCCCTGCGCGGAGCACCCTCCGAGGACTCCTGGAGCCCCACTTCCATGCTCAGCGCTTCCAGCTTCTGACCGTGTTTCATCGAAGTCTCCCCCCTGCGGCCTGGCGTTCACGACTCACCCGCCGTCTCCCCACCTGCGAATTCAGGAAGACACGCCAAGGCTCGGAACCGCGGAGAAGGTGGACGCGCGTCCAGTGGTATCAAAGCCGTCCAGGAGTGCTGTCAGACCCGATTCCCAGGGGGCTGCATGCCATTGAGCAGGCAGCCTGCCCCGTGGGATGGAAACACAGACGTCTTCCCGGTTCCCGAGCGCCGGGTGTTCAACCTTTCCAAGCCAGCCGGAACGATGTTTCACCCAGGTGACACGCGCCCTGCTGGAAGGAACAGGCGCGGCCGTGGCGCGATGGCCGCGGCGCCGGGCTGACACTCCGCGAGCCTTGCTCCCCCGGAGCCCACCCGCCACGCTTCGGGTCATGACGACCGAATTCATCCTGCTCCGGCACGGGGAGACGGAGTGGAACGCCCTGGGGCGCCTGCAGGGGCACCTGAACAGCATGCTGAGCCGCGAAGGGCTGCGGCAGGCGGACGCGCTCGCGGCGCGCCTGGCCACCCTTCCCTTCCAGGCCCTGTACAGCAGCGACCTGGACCGCGCGGTGCAGACGGCGTCCCGCATCGCGGCGAGGACGGGGCACGACGTCCAGCGGGATGCGCGCCTGCGGGAGCGAGGGCTGGGCGTGCTGGAGGGGCTGACGCGCGCGGAAGCCGGCCAGCGCCATCCGGAGGTCTTCGCCGCGTACGCGGAGGGCCACGCCGACTACGTGGTGCCCGAAGGCGAGAGCGCGTCGCAGCGCCTCCTGCTGGCGCTCCAGTGCCTGGAGGACCTGGGCGCGCGCCACCCGCAGGCCCGCGTCGTGGTGGTGACCCATGGAGGCCTGCTGAGCGCGCTCCTGCGCCACTGCCTGCGCATCCCGTCCCATGGGCCGCGCGCCTTCTCCGTCCTCAACGCGGGCTGGAACCAGTTCGACCTCCATGAAGGGGCCTTGCGGATGGTGACCTGGGGGGACGTCAGCCACCTGCGCGCGCTCAGCCTGGACGACACCTGAGGTTGGCTCGCCACGGAGCCCTGCCGGATGGGGCCCGGGGGCCCTACAATGGGTGCACGTCATGCGCACACCATCCGCTCCGGGGCTGGGACCGCCAGCAGTCTTCGTGGGCCGCGCCCAGGAGGTACGGCGGCTGGGGGACATGCTGCGGCGCGTGCACACGGGGGTCGTCTACGGGCTGCCCGGGGCGGGCAAGTCCGCGCTGGTGGCGGCGGTGGCCGCGAAGCACCGGGGGCCCGTCGTGCACCGGCGCGTGCGTCCCGGGGACACGCTGGACACGGTGGTGGACGACGTGCGCCGCCTGCTGAGTGAGGCGCCCGTGGCCCAGGCCCTGTCGGACGCGTCGCGGCTGGAGGCGCTGGCGGGGGAGCTGGAGGCGCGCCGCGCCCTGTGCGTGCTGGACGACCTGCACGTGCTCGGGCCGCCGGACCGCGCGGCGCTGGTGGAGGACCTGGGAGGTCGGCTGCGGCAGGGCACGCTGCTGGCCACCTCGCGGGAATCGGTGCCCCGGCACGCGGCGAGCCCGGACCGGGTGGAGCTGCGGCTGGAGGGCCTGCCGGAGGAGGCCGCGCGCCAGCTGTGGCGGGAGCTGGACGCGCTCTACGGCGAGCGCGACGGCTTCGACGCGGCCTGGGGCCGCTCCCGGGGCCTGCCCTTCCTGCTGCGCCGGGCCCACGCGGGCGACACGGGCGGGGACGAGCCGGTGCGAGCGGCGCTGGCGGGGCTGCCCCTGGACGAACGGCGGCTGGCCGCGATGCTGGCCCTGAGCCAGCTGCCGCTCACCGCGAGCACGCTGGAGCAGGCCCTGGCGGGCCACGCGCCGCCTGACGCATGGGGCGAAGCGCTGAAGCAGCTGGGCGCGAAGCTGCTGGTGGAGACGGACTCACGCGGCCGGCACGGCGTGCACGACCTGGTGCGCGAAGCGATGGTGTCCCTGCTGTCGCCGGAGGAGACACGCGCCGCCCACGAAGCGCTGCTGTCGGTGCTGGAGCGCGAGGCCCTGCCCGCCGTGGTCCGGGTGCGCGCGGTGTGCCGCCACCTCCAGGCGCTGGGCCAGCACGAGGCACGCGCGGCCTTCATCGTCGCGCAGGCGGAGCCGCTGGTGCGCCACGGCGCCGCGGACGAGCTGATGGGCCTGCTGGACTCGCTGCCCGCCCCGCTGCGCACGCCGCAGGTGCGGCTGGCCCATGCCCGCGCGCGGGTGCGGCTGCTCGACCTGCGCCGCGCCTATCCGGAGCTGCTGGCCCTGCGCGCCTCGCTGGAGGCCGCCGCCGGCGCACCAGCGCCCGAGTCGAATGAATCCCTGCGCGAGGGCGTGGGCACCGTGCTGGTGCGGGTGGCCCTCTTCGCGCTGGAGCCGGAGGCCTGCGAGCGCACGCTGGAGGCCATGCCGGTGCCTGGCAGCGCGGAGGTCTTCCTCCAGCAATTGCTGGCATGGACCGCGCTGCGCTTCTTCCAGGGGCGGCTGGACGAATCCCTGGCCATGCTGGACAACGCCGCCGCCGCGACCGGGGACCGGCGCATGCTGGGCTGGTGCGCCTACGCCCGCGCGCTGATGCTCTGGATTGAAGGCCGCGACAGCGAGCTGGCGGAGCCCCTGGCCCAATGTGTGTCATTGCTGGAGGACGCGCCGCTCGACTCGCGAGGCCCGCTGGTGGCGGCCATGTCCGCGGGCATCTTGAGCCGGCTGGGCCGCTTCACGGAGGCCGACGCCGCGCTCGCCAGCGCCCGGGAGCGGCTGGGCCAGCTGGGCGCGCCCCGCCTCGCGCTGGAATTGGACTGCATCGCCGCGTGGGTGCGCGCGGAGAGAGGACACCGGCGCGCGGCGCTCGCGACGCTGCGGGAGACGGAGGGCCGCGCGGAGAAGGCGGGCTACCTCTTCGTCCGGCTGCTCTGCCGCGTGGGCGCGGGCCGCATGCTGCTGGAGCTGGGCCGGCGCGCGGAGGGCCGGGCCCAGCTGGACGTGGTGGAGGAAGAGGTCCGGGCGCGCGGCGTGGTGGGGCTGATGCGGGCCGTGCACGTGGCGCGCACGCTGGACGTCCCGGGACCCCAGGCGCCTCCCGTCACCGTGGAGCCCCGTGAGGTGCGCCCTGGCATCGCCGCCCGTCAGCGCGCCCTGGCCGCCCTGGCCGCCGCCCGGAGCGCGGACGCCCCGCGCGCCACGGCGCTGCTCACGCAGCTGGAACCGATGACCCACGGCGAGGACTTCGCGCTGGAGCGCATGCTGGCGCTCCTGGCCCGCGCCACGCTCCACCGGCACGCGGGAAGGCTCCACGAAGCCACGCAAGCCCTGGAGGAGGCCCTCCGCGAGGCGATGGAGGGCGGAGTGGACCCGGAGCTGATGGCGGAGCTGACCCGGCCCCTCGCCTCCGAAGCCGCGCGTCCGGCGGAGGCGCCCGCGCCGGAGCAGGTGGTCCTGGACGCGCGCCGTCACGAGCTGCGCGCCCCGGGGAAGACCGTCTCCCTGGAGCGGCGCGCGCTGCCGCGAAGGCTGCTCTACGCCCTGGCCCGCCAGCCGGGACGCACCCTGTCGAAAGAGGACTGCGTGCGCGCCATGTGGAACGCGGACTACGACCCGCGCCTGCATGACAACGCGCTGCGCGTCCACGTGAGCCACGTGCGAGACATGCTGGAGGGCACCGGCACCCGCGTGGTCTTCGAGGACCCCGGCTACCGTCTGGATGCGTCCCCGGGCTTCACCTTCGTCGCGGAGTAGACTCCCGCGGCGCGGAGGGAAACCGCGTCACAGTCGTTATCCAGTTACGATAAATTACGGGACCGGGTGTTTACATTTACTTCCCGGTTCCTCCAGAATCCCTGCGCCTCATAAATCTCCCATAAACCGAGGTTCACATGATTTCGGGTCAGATTCTGCGTCGCTGGGCTGCCGCCAGCGTGGTGTCGCTGCTGGTCGTCGGTTGCGGTCCCCAGGCCACGGAGGAGAAGCAGGCCCAGCCGGAGACCCCGGCCCCCGCCGCCACCACGCAGGAGATCGTCGGTGGCACGGCCACCACCATCGCGGCGAACCCGTGGCAGGTGTCGCTGCAGAGCAGCAGCGGCAGCCACTTCTGCGGCGGCTCCATCATCAACGAGAGCTGGATCCTCACCGCGCAGCACTGCGTGAACTCGGGCGGCAGCATCTCCAAGCCGGGCCGCGTCGTGGCGGGCATCACCAACCGCACCTCCACCAGCGGGGGGCAGATCCGCACCGTGTCCCAGGTGGTCGTGGTCCCGGGCTACGTGGACGCGAACGTGGGCAAGGACGCGGCGCTCCTCAAGCTGTCCTCGCCGCTGGACCTGAGCGGCGCGAACGCGAAGGCCATCCCCATCGTCACGGCGGCGGACGCGGCGGCGGGCGTGGGCGGCGTCGGCGCCGTGGCGCGCGTCACGGGCTGGGGCACGCTGTCCAGCGGCTCCTCCTCGCTGCCGACCACGCTCCAGACGGTGGACGTGAACATCATCAGCAACGCGGACGCGCAGGCCGACTACCAGGGCCAGGAGACCATCACCGCGGACCAGCTGGGCGCGAAGGCCCCGGGCAAGGACTCCTGCCAGGGTGACAGCGGCGGTCCCCTCACCGTCCTCAAGGGCAGCACCCGCGTGCTCGCGGGCATCGTGAGCTGGGGCTACGGCTGCGCCGACGCGCAGTACGCGGGCATGTACGGCCGCGTGTCGTCCTTCGCCAGCTGGATCGACGCCACCGTCAACGCCCCGCAGCAGCCGACGCAGACGCTGCTGAACCAGACGGGCATCTCCGGCGCGGCCAGCTCCTTCAAGCACTACGCCATCACCGTCCCCGCGGGCGCCACCACCCTGACGGTGGAGCAGTCCGGCGGCACGGGCGACGCGGACCTCTACGTGCGCCAGGGCTCGCAGCCCACGACGACGGCGTACGCCTGCCGCCCGTACCTCAGCGGCAACGCGGAGACCTGCACCATCACCGCTCCCGCGGCCGGCACCTGGTACGTCTCCGTGCGCGGCTACTCCGCGTACACGGGCGTCGCCCTGAAGGCCACGGTGCCGTAGTCGTCGCCTGAAACCGGCATCCGCCCGGAAGCCCTCTTCCTCCCGTCGCGGAAGGAAGGGGGCTTTCGTGTTTCAGCGCCCCGTGGGCGTGGAGTGCTACACCCGGGGTCATGGCCCGGCCCAGAGCTTCCCGCTGTCCCCACTGCAACGCGCCCTTCACGCCCCAGGTCCTGAAGACGCACTACCTCTGCGGCTACTGCGGCCACGCGTTCGACCTGGAAGGCCCGCCCCTGCCGGCTCCCGTGCCGCGCGCGCCGCAGCCGGCCCCAGCGAACCAGTCCGTCATCATGGTGCTCGCGGGCGTCTCGCTGATGGTGCTGCTGGGAGTCATGGGCGCGGTGTTCGCTCTCTCCGCGGGAGGCCCGGACACGCCCGCGAGCACCATGATGACGGACTGGTTC
>NZ_RAWK01000287.1 GCF_003612165.1 Corallococcus aberystwythensis
GGGCCGGGGGGCGGCCGGACCATTGGTTCTCTTCCTCCCATTCGCCATGCGCGCTCCATACCCCAAAGTGCCGCGATTGTTGCCAGAGGGTAATGCAGGGGCTATGCCCATGCCCGATGAGCGACATCCAAGAGCCCACGCCGGGAGCCCCGGCACCTGACGAAGCCACGACGCGTCCCGCCGAGTACATCGCGGACATCAGCTTCGAAGAAATGAACCTCTCCGAGCCCCTCCGCCGCGCGCTGGCGGAGCGCGGCTACACCAGCCCCACCCCCGTCCAGGCGAAGGCCTTCGGTCCCGCGATGGCGGGCAAGGACCTCATCGTCCGCAGCAAGACGGGAACGGGCAAGACGGCCGCCTTCGGCCTGCCCCTGCTGGAGAAGATTCCCGCGGACGAGAAGCGCGTGCGCGCCCTCATCCTCTGCCCCACGCGCGAGCTGGCGCTCCAGGTGGCGGAGGAGCTCACCACCCTGGCCAAGTACAAGGGCGTGAAGGTGGCGGCCATCTACGGCGGCGCCTCCATGAAGCAGCAGGAGGACGCGCTGGAAGAGGGCACGCCCATCATCGTGGGCACCCCCGGCCGCGTCTTCGACCACATCAACCGCGGCAACCTGAAGCTGGACGGCTGCGACCACGCCATCCTCGATGAAGCCGACGAGATGCTGAACCAGGGCTTCTACGAGGAGGTGACGCGCATCCTCGACCGTCTTCCGAAGACGCGCCAGGTGCTGCTCTTCAGCGCCACCGTCCCCACGGACATCCAGAACCTCATCGCGCGCTACACGACGGACGCGGAGACGCTGCTCTTGTCCGGCGACGTCTTCACGGTGGAGCACATCCACCACATCCGCTACGACGTGTCGGATCAGTTCCCCAAGCCGCGCAACCTCATCTACATCCTGGAGAAGGAGGAGCCCTCCAACGCCATCATCTTCTGCAACACGCGGGATGACACGGCGCTGGTGACCGCGGTGCTCAACCGCAACGGCTTCGACGCGGAGCTGCTCAACGGAGACCTGCCGCAGAAGGAGCGCGAGCGGGTGATGGGCAAGGTGAAGCGCGGCGAGGTGGCCTTCATGGTCGCCACGGACATCGCGGCGCGCGGCATCGACATCTCCGGGCTGGAGTACGTCATCAACTACTCCCTGCCGGAGGACCCCGCCGTCTACCTGCACCGCGTGGGCCGCACGGGCCGCATCGGCAACAAGGGCACGGCCATCAACCTCTTCTCCGGGCGCGAGCTGGCGACGTTCACCGTGCTGGAGAAGAAGTTCGGCATCAAGTTCGAGATGCGCGAGATGCCCGCCCCCGAAGAGGCCATGCGCCTGTGGACCGAGCGCCACGTGCGTGAGCTGCGCGAGGGCATGGGCTCCAGCATCTTCGAGGGCTTCCTGCCCCTGGCCTCGCAGCTCAAGCAGCGCCCGGACGCGGACGACCTCGTCGCCTTCCTCATCGAAGTACTACTTCAGCCGCCTGCGCATGGAGAAGGCGCAGGCCGCGGGTGAGGGAGAGAAGCGCGAGCCCGCTCCGGAGCGCAAGCCGGTGGAGCGCCGGGGCAAGGACCGCGAGCGCGACCGCGAGCGTCCCCGCCGCGAGGAGCGCACCGAGCGCACCGAGCGTCCCCGCCGCGACGAGCACCCGGACCGCGAGCGCCGTCCGCGCCGCGACGAGCCGCGCCGCGAGGACCGGGGCGAGCGCCGGGGCACGGGCACTTCCGCCGCGCTGGAGCCGGGCCCCGGTGAGACGAAGCTCTGGGTGAACCTGGGCACCGCGGACGGCCTGGGGCCGGGCAGCATCGCCACGGCCATGGAGGACGCGGGCGCCCCGGTGGGCAAGCTGGTGCGCGCGGAGCTGCGCCCCACCTTCGCGTACGTCTTCGTGGCGGAGGAGGACTCCCCGGGCTTCGAGGCCCTCAACGGCAAGCAGCACGGCGGCAAGACGCTGCGCGTGGAGAAGAGCAAGCCGCGCAGCGAGCGCGACACCACCAGCACCCGCCCGCCCCCGTCCCCGGACGCGGGCCCCGGCGAGGTGAAGCTCTGGGTGAACCTGGGCTCGGATGACGGCATGGACGAGGCGAAGCTGCCCGCCACGCTGGAGTCCCTGGGCGCTCCGGGCGGCAAGGTCATCAAGGCGCTCACCCGCCCCACCTACGGCTACGTCTACGTGCCGGAAGGCGACGCCCCGGGCTTCGAGGCCCTCAACGGCAAGCCGCACAACGACAAGCCGCTGAAGCTGGAGCGGCACCGTCCGCGCGGCCAGCGCGAGGAGCGCCGCCCCCGCCACGAGGCCCTGCAGGACGTCCCCGGCCAGGCGCGTCTGTGGGTGGGCCTGGGCCGGCAGGAGGGCCTGGACGAGGCGGGCGTCACCGCCGCGCTGGAGGCCGCGGGCGCTCCGGCGGGCAAGGTGCTGAGGACCGACCTGCGCCCCACGTACGCGTACGTCTTCGTCGCGGAGGAGGACGTGGAGGGCTTCGAGGCCACCCACGGCAAGCCGCACGGCGAGGGCAAGACGATCAAGGTGGAGCGCGCCAAGCGCAAGTAGCGCTTCGCCTACGGGGCGCCTTCCGGTTTGCTCAAGGCTCCCTCAAGGCCCTGGTGCTGCCTTCTTCCTGCGGGCCCGGTGGTAGTGCGCGACGCACAGCCCCCGGGCCAGCACGGGCCGGCCACACTCCGGTGAGGCGCAGGCCGCGCTGACGGCCTTCACCGCGAGGCCCGAAGCGCCCGGCCCCCCGCTGAACATCGCCTCCGCCACGGCCATGAGGCGGTCCACGTCCTCCCGGCCCAGCTTCTTCAGCCGCACCCACTCCACCAGCCGATGAGCCCCCGCGTCCTCCGCGTCCTCCAGCCGGAACAGCTCCCACAGCGGCAGCTCCAGCGCGGCCGCGACCTGGAGGAGCGTGTCGTAGCTGGGGTTGCGCTCGCCGCGCTCCAGCAGCGACACGAAGCTCACGGAGATGTCACACCGGGCGGCGAAGTCCTCCTGGGTGAGGCCCCGGCGCTCGCGCAGCGTGCGGATCCGCCGCGCCAGCCCCTGCAGGGAGGAGCCGGCGTCGCTTTCGTCCGGGGGATGGGGGCGCATGGACGCTCGCATCGTAGCGTACCCCTTCTGTTAAGGTTTTCCGTCTGTCCTCAGGAGTGACGCCCGCCATGAACGCCGTCGACGGCACCAACTACTACTTCCGCAAGGCCGCGCGGGTGATGGACGTGGGCACGCCCATCGAGACGCTCCTGGCCACGCCCCTGCGCGAGGTGAAGGTGCAGGTCTCCATCGAGATGGACTCCGGCGAGATCCGCACGTTCCTGGGCTACCGCATCCAGCACGACAACAGCCGCGGCCCCATGAAGGGCGGCCTGCGCTACCACCCCGCCCTGGACCAGGACGAGTGCGTGTCGCTCGCGTCGCTGATGACGTGGAAGACCGCCGTGGTGAACGTGCCCTACGGCGGCGCCAAGGGCGGCGTGGCGTGCGACCCCGCGCAGATGAGCCTCAAGGAAGTGGAGCGGCTCACGCGCAAGTTCGTGGACCAGATTCAAGACGTCATCGGGCCCACGCGGGACATCCCCGCGCCGGACGTCAACACCAACCCCCAGGTGATGGCCTGGGTGATGGACCAGTACTCGCGCTACCACGGGCACTCCCCCGCGGTGGTGACGGGCAAGCCGCTGGAGCTCTACGGCTCCAAGGGCCGCGAGGCCGCCACCGGCCGGGGCCTGCTCTACGTGTGCCGTGAAATCCTGCGCGACCTGGGCATGCCGGTGAAGGGCACGCGCTTCGCCATCCAGGGCTTCGGCAACGTGGGCAGCCACATCGCGCAGCTCATCTGGGGCGACGGCGGCGTGGTGGTGGCCGCGTCCGACGTGCTGGGCGGCATGTACAACCCGCTGGGCCTGGACGTGCCCTCCCTCTTCGAGCACGTGAAGCGCACCGGCACCGTCACGGGCTTCAGCGGCGGCACGCCGTGCACCAACGAGGACGTGCTCGCGGCGGACTGCGAAGTGCTCATCCCCGCCGCCCTGGGCCACGTGCTCACCCGCGACAACGCCAACAGCGTGCGCGCGCGCCTGGTGGTGGAGGGCGCCAACGGCCCCACCCAGCCGGAGGCGGACGACATCCTGGAGAAGCGCGGCATCTTCGTGGTGCCGGACATCCTGGCCAGCGCGGGCGGCGTGACGGTGAGCTACCTGGAGTGGGTGCAGAACCTCCAGCACGTCTCCTGGGAAGAGGAGCGCGTCAACGCGGAGCTGGAGAAGACGATGAAGGAGGCCTACGACCGGGTGGCGCAGATTGCCCGCTCGCGGAAGGTCTCCATGCGGACGGCCGCCTACATCCTGGCCATTGGCCGGGTGGGCAAGGCCACCGTGCTGCGCGGCATCTGACGGGTGCCGGAGGGCGGCCGTCCGGCCGTTGCCGCGTCGCGTCCAGGCAGGCGTGGGGCTCCGGGCCGCTTCCGTCCGGGGCCCGCTTCCGCTACACGCCCGGCCATGATGGTCACCCTGCAGGACATCCAGGCGGCGCGCGAACGGCTGCGGACCGCGCTGCGCCCCACGCCGTGCCCCGCGTCGGACTACTTCACGGAGAAGACCGACTGCGCGGTGGTGTACTTCAAGCTGGAGAACCTCCAGCGCACCGGTGCCTTCAAGGAGCGCGGCGCGCTCAACAAGCTGCTGACGCTGACGGAAGAGGAGAAGCGCCGCGGCGTCATCGCGGCCTCCGCCGGCAACCACGCGCAGGGCGTGGCGTACCACGCGCGCCGGCTGGGCATCCGCGCCACCATCGTGATGCCGGAGCGCACGCCGCTGATCAAGGTCACGCGCACGCGGGACGACTACGGCGCGCGCGTGGTGCTCAAGGGCGCCAACTACGACGAGGCCTACGCGGAGGCGCTGCGCATCCAGGCCGCTGAGAACCTGGTGTTCGTGCACCCCTTCAACGACCCGCACGTCATCGCGGGCCAGGGCACCATCGGCCTGGAGCTGTTGGAGCAGTGCCCGGACCTGGAGCTGGTGATTGTTCCGGTGGGCGGCGGCGGGCTCATCTCCGGCGTGGCCGTGGCGCTGAAGGAGTCAAACCCGCGCATCCAGGTGGTGGGCGTGCAGGCCTCCACCATCGCGAGCATGAAGGCGTCGCTGGATGCCGGAAAGCGCACGGAGCTCACCGCCGCGGGCACCACCATCGCGGACGGCATCGCGGTGAAGATTCCGGGCGAGCTCCCCTTCGAGCACGTGCGCAAGTACGTGGACGCGGTGGTGACGGTGGACGAGGAGGAGATCGCCGCCGCCATCCTCATGCTGCTGGAGCAGGAGAAGTCGGTGGCGGAGGGCGCGGGCGCGACGGGGCTCGCGGCGCTCATCAACGGGCGCGTGCCGCAGGCGAAGGGCAAGCGCGTCGCCATCATCATCGGGGGCGGCAACATCGACATGAACGTCATCAGCCGCATCATCGAGCGGGGCCTCGTGAAGGCGGGCCGCCTGGTGCAGTTGGAGGTCCGGCTGCCGGACCGGCCCGGCATGCTCGCGCGGCTCACCACCCAGATTGCCGAGATGCGCGCCAACGTGGTGGACCTGCACCACGACCGCGCCTTCTCCAAGGCGGGCCTGGGCGAGGCCACGGTGGAGGTGATGCTGGAGACGACGGGACACGCCCACATCCAGGAGCTGATGACCGCGCTGGAGTCCCAGGGCTGGCAGGTCGCCCGGACGTAGGGCGGGGAGGCTTGCGCGGGCGCTCGGGGGTTCGGCGATACTCCGGAAACCCATGAACACGCCCCTCATCGCCCTGCTGCTCCTCGCCGCCGCTCCTCCCGCGCAGAAGGCGAAGGAGCTGGCCGCCCACAAGGAGTGGGAGGAGCTGTACCTCGCGTTCGCCGCGGCCGACCCCGCCTCCTACCCGGAGCCGCAGCGGCCGTCCGTGGCGGCCCCGCTGCTCAAGGGCTGCGAGGCGCTGCTCTCCGAGGACGCGGTGATGGCGTACTCGCTGGGCGAGCGCGCCGTGGCCTTCCAGGAGACGGCGGGCGGCCTGCGGTGCCTGGCGCGCTCGGCGCTGAAGACGGATCAGCGGGCCGCCGCGGAGGAGGCGCTGAAGAAGGGCCTGGCGACCTTCCCCAAGGACGGCGCGTTCGCGCTGGAGCTGGGGCGGCTGCAGTTGCAGGACAAGGACTCCGAAGGGGCGCTGGCCACGTTGCAGCAGGTGCCCGCGAAGTCGAAGGAGGCCGCGGAGGCGCGCAAGCTGATGCAGCAGGCGCGCTCGCAGGTGTCGGAGGAAGGGGCCGCGCGGCGCGAGGCGGAGCGCCTGGAGCAGCGGATGAACGGCGACCCTGGCCCCGGGGACACGCGCCAGGCGAAGGCGACGGCGGGCGGAGACATCCGTCCGGCGGGGCTGAGCTACGAGTCCGGCATGGGCAAGGACGGCATGCGCGTGCGCCAGAACCGGCGCTTCGCCATCCGCTACTTCAACAGCGACCGGGACTTCGGCCAGCGCGCGGAGTACGAGGGCAAGGTCGTGTCCGCGCTCGACGAGGCCTATGACTTCACCCAGCGCACGCTGGGGCGGGCCCGCGAGCGGCAGCTGGACGTGGTGCTCTACACGCGCGACGAGTTCCGCACGCACCTGGGCCCCACGTACGCGGCCCGGGTGGCCGGGCTGTACCACGACGACGCCATCCGCATGAACGACGCGGCGGAGCTGACGCAGGGGACGAAGGCCACGCTGGTGCACGAGTACGTGCACGCGGCGGTGGACGAAATCTCCCCGCGCGGCGGCGGCGCCCTGCCCCGCTGGTTCAACGAGGGCCTGGCCGAGTACATCGAGTGGCGCTACCTGGGGCTGGACGGCCCGCCGCGCGGCCTGCGGGACGTGATGCGCGGCCAGGCGAAGCAGGGACAGCTGCCGAAGCTGTCGGACATGGACTCGCAGGCGCCCATCTCCATGTCCCAGCCGGAGATCGCCTACGGCACGTCCGCCATGGCCGTGCGGGAACTGGTGCGGCTGGGGGGCCAGGAGAAGCTCCTGGACTTCATCCAGAAGGCGGGCCGGGCCGACTCCTTCCAGGAGGCCCTGAAGGCCACCTATGAGAAGGACTTCGCGGGCCTGGACCAGGCGGTGCGTGCCGCCCTCTCGGGGAGGTAGCGGCCGGTCGGGCGTGGCGGATTGGTTTACCCCCTGGCGGGAGTCCCCTACACTCGCGGGCCCCAAGATTTTCTGCTGCGGCGGTCCCCGTTGGACGCTGTCGCAGCAAGGTGACGGATGTCCGATACGCGCGCCGCGATGAGAGAGTTCCGCTTCCTGGACGAGAAGCGGAAGCTGGGAAGCCTGTCCGCTGTCGAGGAGGCTCGCTGGGTCGAGTTGCGCGGCCTCTTGGGCATCCAGGACGCGGCGGACACCGCGGCGGCGGCCCAGGCGTGGGCCCAGCCCACGGAGCAGCAGCCCCAGGGGTACTACGGCGAGGATGGCCAGTGGTACGCCTACCCCGCCGGTTACGAGCAGCCCCAGGGGTACTACGGCGAGGATGGCCAGTGGTACGCCTACCCCGCCGGCTACGACCCCAACGCCCAGGGGTACTACGGCGAGGACGGCCAGTGGTACGCCTACCCCGCTGGCTACGACCCGAACGCGGCGGCCTATGATCCGAACGCGGCGGCGTACGACCCCAACGCGGCGGCCTATGATCCGAACGCGGCGGCGGCGTGGGCGCAGCAGGGCTACGACCCGAACGCTGCGTATGACCCGAACGCGGCGGCTGCCTACGCGGATCCGCAGGCCGGTGGGTACGCTCCGCAGGCGCCCGCGGACCCGGACAGCCTGAACCTCAGCACGGACGACATCGACATCCCCTCGCTGAGTGAACCCGCGCCGTGGATGCCGCAGGCGCCCGTGGCGGCGCCCGCCGCGGAGACGGCGGACGCGTGGGGCACGAGCGCCGAGGAGGACTTCTCCGGACTGTCGTCGGAGACGCCGGCCCCGGTGGCCGCCGCCGAGCCGGAGCCCTCGCTGGAGGACTCGTTCGCGGACCTGTCGATGGAGGTCGAGTCGGAGGCCCAGGCCCCGGCGGAATCCGGGCTGGATCCGATGGCGGAGGCGCTGGCCTCCGCGGAGCACGCGGCGGGTGAGGCGGAGCTGCTGGAGGCCGAGCCCGTGTCCGAGGCGGTGATGGCCGAGGACCTGTCGCCCGTGGACGCGGCGTGGGATGCGGCACCGCTGGCGGTGGAGTCCGAGGAGTCCGAGGCCAACGCGCTCGATACGGCACCACTCGCGGTGGAGCCGGCGGCGCAGGCCGAGGGTGGAGCTTCGGAGTGGGACTGGAGCGACGTCTCGACGGCGGAGGCTGCCGCGCCCGCGGCTGGGGGCGTGCAGGAGGCGCAGGCCATCGCCACGGAGACGGCTGGCGCGTGGGGGGCGGATGCGGCCCCTGTCGCGGAAGCATCGGAGTCCGGTGGAGAGATCGCGCTCGGCGCGGGTGACATCGCGGAAGCGTGGACCGACGGCGCCGCGGCCACGGAAGTGCCGGCGGAGGAGATCGCCCTCGACGCGGGCGACGTCGCCACGGAGTGGCAGTCCGGTGGTGAGCTTGCCGCGGGCACGGCCGATGCCGCGGCTGCGTGGCAGGAGGCTCCGGCGGCGGAGGAGATCCCGCTCAGCGCGGGTGACGTCGCGACGGATTGGCAGGCCGGCGGCGAGACTTCGGATCAGGAGATTGCGCTCGGCACGAATGATGTCGCCACGGATTGGCAGGCCGGTGGTGAAGCTCCTGCCGAGGCGATTGCGCTCGGCACGAATGACGTCGCTACGGATTGGCAGGCCGGTGGCGAAACTCCGGATCAGGAGATTGCGCTCGGCACGAACGACGTCGCGACCGAGTGGCACTCCGGCGGCGAAACCGCGTCGGAAGAGATCGCTCTCGGCACGAACGACGTCGCGACGGATTGGCAGGCCGGTGGTGAGCCTCCGGCCGAGGCGATTGCGCTCGGCACGAACGACGTCGCCACGGATTGGCAGGCCGGTGGTGAGCCTCCGGCCGAGGCGATTGCGCTCGGCACGAACGACGTCGCCACGGATTGGCAGGCCGGTACCGGCACGCCGGTAGAAGCAACTGCCGATGCGGTCGCGCTCAGCACGGACGATGTCGCCACGGAGTGGCAGTCCGGCGAGGAGACCTCCTCGGAGGGCGCCGCCGGAGAAGTCGCGCTCAGCACGAACGATGTCGCCACGGAGTGGCAGTCCGGCGAAGAAACGCCGTCGGAAGGCGCGGGAGAGATCGCGCTCGGCGCGGAGGATGCCGCGGCGGCGTGGCAGTCCGGCGCGACTGGCACCCCGGACGCCGCTGCCGAGGAGATCGCGCTCGACGCGAGCGATGTCGCGACGGATTGGCAGGCCAACCCGACGGCATCCGCACAGGCCGACGAGAGCGCACCGGGCTCAGTCGATGCCGCTACCGAATGGTCGGCTGACAGCGCTGTCGCCGCCGAGGAGATCCCGCTCGATTCGAGCGAGGTCGCCACGGACTGGCAGGCCGACAACGCCACGGCGGCGCAAGCCTCCAACGAGGAGATGGTTCTCGGCGCGAGTGACGTCGCGACGGAGTGGCAGGCGTCCGGCAATGATCCGGCCGCCATCGCCGAGGGAACCGCGTCCGCGTCCGAGTCCGCCGTAACGTGGCAGGCTGAAGCGGAGACTCCTGCCGAGGAGATCGCGCTCGAAACGAGCGATGTCGCGGCGGAGTGGCAGTCCGGCAACGTCGCTTCCACGGAAGTGCCCGCCGAAGAGATCGCCCTCGACGCGAACGATGTCGCCTCCGAAGGCAATGCGTACGGAGCCGACGGCGGCGCCGCTTCGGCGGTCGCCTCCGGTGTGGAGGCCCAGACCTTCGACGTGGCCGACCTGGGCGCGGAAGAGGAGCAGCAGCTCACGCCGCCGGCTTCCCCGTTCGCGAATGAATCGGGCATTCCGTCGCTGCGGATCCGCAGCATCCCGGTGGGCCCGGACATCGAAGCCGACACGCTGGAGCTCGGCGCGGACGATGTCGAGCCCTCGGCCGAAGGGGGCCAGGCACCGGAACAGTGGGGCGAGCTGAGCGGCAGCGCCGACGAAGCCGTGCCGCTGGCCACCGCCGCCGAGTCGCTCGCCGAAGCGCAGTCCACCGAGTCTTCGGCGTGGAACACCCCGGATCAGGATGCGCAGCAGTGGTCCGCCGAGGGCACGCCCTCCGACGCCACCACCACCGTGGGATTGCAGGACGCGTCCGCCGCCATCGAGCTGCAGCCCGAGTGGGCCGCGGATGCCGTGGAGCCCGCCGCTGACGCGTCCGAGTGGGCGCAGTCGTCCGAGGACTCGGCCCCCATCGAGCTCCAGCCCGAGTGGGCCGCCACCGCGTCGGACGAACAGCCCCACGCGAGCGCGACGCCCGCCTGGGATGCCCCGGCCACCGAATCCGCATGGGCCGCATCCACGGCGGCGCCAACCCCTGACGCCCAGGGTGGATGGACGCCGCCTTCCGAAGAAGCCCCGCTGATCGAAGCCCAGTCCGAGTGGGCCACCCCGGAAGCCACCGAGCCCGTCGCCGGCGCGTCCGCATGGAGCCCCACGGAAGAAGCGGCCCCCATCGAGGCCCAGCCTGAATGGGCCACCGAAGAAGCCGCGCCCGTCGCCGCTCAGCCGGAGTGGGCTGCCGCGGAAGAGGCCCCCATCGAGGCCCAGCCTGAATGGGCCACGGAAGAAGCCGCGCCTGTCGCCGAGCAGTCCGAGTGGGCCACGTCCGAGGCCGCGCCGCTCGAGGCCCAGCCTGAATGGGCCACGGAAGAAGCCGCGCCCGCCGTTCCCACGCAGCCGCAGTGGGGCACCCCGGAGGCCGCGCCGCTCGAGGCCCAGCCTGAGTGGGCAACCGCCGAAGAAGCGCCCATCGAAGCCCAGCCCGAGTGGGCCACGGCCGAAGAGACCGCGCCCGTCGCCGCGCAGCCCGAGTGGGCCACCGAAGAGACCGCCCCTGTTTCGGCGCAGCCGGAGTGGGCCACCGAGGAAGAAGCCGCACCGGTCGCCGCGCAGCCCGAGTGGGCGACGGCGGACGGCACCACGCAGGCCGCTGCCGAGTCCGAGTGGGCGTCTGCGGAAGCCGCGACGCCCGCGGTCGCGCAGCCGGATTGGACCGCGACGGAAGAGGCCCCCATCGAGGCCCAGCCGGAGTGGGCCACCGAAGAAGCCGCACCTGTCGCCGCTCAGCCGGAGTGGTCCGCGACGGAAGAGGCAGCTCCCATCGAAGCCCAGCCTGAATGGGCCACGACGGAAGAAGCCGCGCCCGTCGCCGCTCCGTCCGCATGGAATGCCTCCGAAGAGGCCGCGCCCGTCGCCGCTCAACCGGAATGGGCCGCTGCGGAAGAAGCGCCCATCGAGGCGCAGCCTGAGTGGGCCACAGAAGAAGCCGCGCCCGTCGCCGCTCAACCGGAATGGGCCGCTGCGGAAGAAGCGCCTATCGAGGCGCAGCCTGAGTGGGCCACGGAAGAAGCCGCGCCCGTTGCCGCACAGTCCGGATGGGCCGCGACGGAAGAAGCGCCCATCGAGGCTCAGCCGGAGTGGGCCACCGAAGAAGCCTCACCTGTCGCCGCTCAGCCGGAGTGGGCCTCGACGGAAGAAGCGCCCATCGAGGCTCAGCCTGAGTGGGCCACAGAAGAAGCCGCGCCCGTCGCCGCTCAGTCCGCATGGAACGCGTCCGAAGAAGCGCCCATCGAGGCTCAGCCCGAGTGGGCCACGGAAGAAGCCGCACCTGTCGCCGCTCAGCCGGAGTGGGCCGCGACGGAAGAAGCCGCCCCCATCGAGGCGCAGCCTGAGTGGGCCACCGAAGAAGCCGCACCTGTCGCCGCTCAGCCGGAGTGGGCCGCGTCTGAAGAAGCCGCCCCCATCGAAGCGCAGCCTGAGTGGGCGACGAGCGAGGATGTGACCCCGGGCGCGGATCAGCCGTGGTCCGCCACGCCTACCGCCGCGCAGCCGGAATGGGCCTCCTCCGAGGACACCTCGGCCGGCTCCGCCTGGGCCCAGCCTGCCACCGGCGCCCAGCAGCCGTGGGAGGCCCCGGTCGAGGAAGCTGCCTCCGAGTGGTCGTCTCCTCCCCCCACGCCGGAATGGGGTGCGCCCGAAGCCCCCGCCGCACGCTCCTCCTGGGCCACGCCCCAGGAAGCCCAGCCCGACTGGATGGCTGACGCCGCGCCCGCTCCGTCCACCTGGCAGGCCCCCCAGGCCCCCGC
>NZ_RAWK01000288.1 GCF_003612165.1 Corallococcus aberystwythensis
AGATGTGTAGAAGAGACAGCTCGTCACCTTGTCGCGCTACTTCGCGGGGCCTCGTGCCCGGCCGGGGCTGGTCCTGGGCTATGGAGGCATCCCGGCCGCGCGCGTCCCGGAGGGGCTCCGGAGGCTGGGGGCCAGCCTTGGCCCGGTGGTGGGATTGACGAAGGATTGAAGGCAGGTCCTAATCCCTCTCATGCTCAACGCCGCCGAGGGGGACGTCGCGTCGCAACCCATGTGCCCGCAGCACCCCGAACGGGCGGCGGTGTGCACCTGCGCGCGGTGTGGAAGGTATGCCTGCTCACGGTGTGAGCGGGACGGAGGCCGATGCCGCGAGTGTGCGCACCTCGCCGCCCTGGAGGTGCCGGACTCTCGGGCGCGGGCGCGCTGGGCCACGCTCACGCAGTACGTCTCTGGCGGAGCGGCGGTGCTGGGCCTGCTCTTCAACCTCCTGTTCTACCCCGAGCTCCAGAGGGAAGCCCAGGCGGTGGCCCAGAGCGGCATGTTGGTCCTGGGGGTCATCATCGGCATCACCGCGCAGGTCTGCCTCCTGATGTGGGTCCACCGCGTGGTCCGGCAGCTCAATGCCCTGGGCCCGGACCTCGGGATGACCCCCGCCTGGGCGGTCTGGCTGTGGCTGATCCCTTTCCTCAACTGGTGGAAGCCGTACTACGTGATGCGGGACATCGCGGAGCGGCTTGGGGGAATGTCCTTCGTCGCATCGCTCCCCCTGCAGTTGTGGTGGGGCGTGAACGTCGTGGGGCGGATCCTGGAGAAGGCGGAAGGGGATCTGCTGTCCAGCAAGCTTCAAGCGCTCGGCGGCACCACCGCCGAAGTGGTGGGGCTCCTGTCCTCGGTCTTCTCCGTGGCCTTGGTGTTCCTCTGCGTGCGGATCATCAAGGAGATCCAGGTCCGGCTCGACCAGCGCCGCGAGGGGCTGGACGAGGTGGAGACCCCGGCCGCCGGGGACGCGGCCGTCGCGGCGTGAAGCCAGCTACTTGGACAGGCGCGTCGCGTGGCTCGCGGCGAGCTTCCACTGGCCGTCGCGGTAGACCCAGGTGTCGGTGAACTGGTAGTCGCCCTCGAACTGCGTCTTGCCGGAGTGGCCCTTGAGGGTGGTGATGCCGGTGACGACGGCGGCATCTCCGTACAGGCGGATCTTCTGGTGATGGTTGCGGAAGACCTCGTAGACGGGGTCCTTCTTCGCGACCTCCGCGAGGTTCTGCTCCAGGTCCGTCACCGTGCCCTTGGAGTCGGTGAGCGTGAAGCGCGCGTCCAGGCTCTTGCGCAGCGTGGCCACGTCGGCGGTCTCGAAGGCGCGGCAGAGCGCGGCCTCGACCTTGAGCAGCTCGCGCTCGTCCTGCGCGGGGTCCCGGGCTTCCGCGACGCCCGTGGCGAGGGCGAGGACGGTGGTCAGCGTGGTCTGGAGTTTCATCCGAGGCTCCGTGCGTGAGGTGGAAGCGCCACGCTATCGCGGCGATGGGAGCGCCGCGACGCGGACCAGCTGTTTGCCCAGGTTCCGGCCCTCGAAGAGGCCACGCAGGGCGGAGGGGGCCTGCTCCAGCCCTTCCGCGATGCTCTCCGCCAGGACGAGCTCGCCCCGCGCGGCCCAGGTGGACAGCTCGCGGAAGGCCTCGGGGAAGCGCGGGACGTGGTCCAGGAAGATGAAGCCCTCCATCCGAGCCCGCTTGAAGGCCAGCTGCATGTAGTTGCGCGGTGTGGCGCCGTAGTCGTGGTCCTTGTAGCCGGAGGAGACGGCGCCGCAGAGCACCACCCGGGCGCGCACCGCGAGCTGGTCCAGCGCTGCTTCCAGTGCGGGCCCGCCCACGTTGTCGAAGAAGACATCCACGCCCTTCGGCGCCAGCGCTTGAAGTCGCGTCCGGATGTCCTCGGACTTGTAGTCGATGCAGGCGTCGAACCGGGCGACGCGGGTCACCCAGTCGGCCTTGTGGGGACCACCCGCGATGCCGATGACGCGGCAGCCCCGGAGCCTTGCCACCTGGCCTGCGATGGAGCCCACGCTGCCCGCGGCGCCGGAGACCAGGACGGTTTCACCGGGCGCGGCGCGGGCCACGTCGGTCATGCCAATCCAGGCGGTCAGCCCGCTGGCGCCGTAGAGGTTCAGCATGGCTTTGGGCTCGATGCCATCCGGCACCTTGTTGAAGCCGAAGAGGCCCGAGTCACCAGCCAACGCGTACTCCTGCCAGCCCGTCATGCCCGCCACCCAGTCGCCCACGGCCAGGCGCTCGGAGCGGGAGTCGATGACCTGTCCAACGCCCACGCCGCGCATGACCTCGCCGAGCTCGACAGGCGAGATGTAGGTCGCACGGGGATTGAGCCACGTGCGCTGCGTGGGTTCGATGGAAAGCCAGACGACGCGCACGAGCGCTTCGCCGGGGCCGGGCGTCGGCATCGTGGCCTGCCGCCATTCAAAGCAGGCGTCGGAGACCTCGTCATGGGGACGCGACTTCAGCACCCACTGGTGGTTCATGGCGTCTCCTTGGAGAACGCGGGGGCGGCGAGCCGGCGGGCGCAGTCGCGGAGGTCGTCCGGCCAGCCCCGGGTCCACTTGTTGAAGCGGGTGCGGTCGCCCGCGTAGAGCGCGCGAGCGGCCTCCTCGTAGCCCGGCGCGTTGCCGGCCATCGTGGTCATGAAGCGGTCCGCGGCGGCCTGGGCGCGGCGGACACGGTCGGCGTCGCCGCTGTTCGCGCGAGCGGCCTCCACCAACTTGCGCAGGGCCACGGACGCGCCGCCGGGCTGCTCGGCCAGCCACTCCCAGTGGCGGGGCAGCAGCGTCACCTCGCGGGCGACCACGCCCAGCTTCGGGCGGCCAGGGCCTCGGGGCTCGGAGGACTCGGCGGCAGGGTCTGGTGCGGGCTGGAGGCGGGTGAGCACCTCCTCCAGCGTGCCGCGCAGGTGGAAGTCCACCGTCCGGCCCGTGGCGTCGTCGAACAGGAGCAGCGATTCGGACTCGCCCGCGTCGAGCGCGCTCTTGGCGGCGGTGACGACCTCGGCGGGTGAGCCGGAGGCAAGCAGGCGCTGGCCGGCGAATGCGGTCCAGGTGACGGGAGCGGATGGCATGGTGGGGATATTACCCGGGTAGAAACAGGCGTCAATTCTACCCGGGTAATATAGGGGCCTGTGGTGCATGGGCCCGGAGCCGAGGCATGCGGGACGTGAGCTGGATTCCCGTCATCAATGGACGGCATGGGTGCATTGACCGGCAAGGCTCCATCGTGGGAGGAGCCGAGGCATGAAGGACGCGAACAGGATTCCAGTCATCGTGGGCGTGGGGCAGGTCAACGACCGTCCGGAGGATCCGCTGCGAGGCCTGGACTCGCTGGGGCTGATGGAGGCCGCGCTGCGTGCGGCGGATGTGGACGCGGGCGGCGGCTGGCTCGCCCGGCTGGATTCGCTGGCGGTGGTGGATCAGCTCTCGTTCCGGCAGATGGGGCCGTTGCCGCTTACGCTCGCGGAGCGCTTGGGCGCCCGGCCTCGCATCCTGGAGCAGACGGCGGAGGCCCATGGTCACAGCCCGGTGCGGCTGCTCCACGAGGCCGCCAACCGGGTCGCCTCCGGGGAGGTGGAGGTCGCGGCGGTCGTGGGCGGCGAGGCACTGCGCACGGCGGCCCGGCGCGCGGCCCTGGCGGCAGGGGATGCACCGTCCGCGCACAACGCCGCGACCAGCATCGGCGTCCAGGCGCACGCGGCCTACCGGCGGCGCTACGGCCTCAACTCGCCGGTCGACGTCTATCCCCTCTATGAGAACGCGGGCCGCGCCGCGTATGGCCAGACGCTGGCGGAGGCTCAACGGGAGAGTGGCGAAATCGGGTCGCGGTTCTCCCAGGTCGCTGCGGGCAACCCGGGCGCGTGGATCCGCGAGCCCTTGTCCGTGGAAGAGATTGTCACGCCCTCTCCGTCCAACCGGCCCATCGCGTTTCCGTACTGCAAGCGGATGGTCGCGAACAGCGCCGTCAACCAGGGCGCGGGGTTCCTCGTCACCAGTCTGGCGAAGGCCCTGGCGCGCGGCGTGCCCGAGGACCGCCTCGTCTACGTGGGGCAGGGCGTGGCGGCGCACGAGCCGGAGGACTTCCTCGCGCGGGATGGCTACGCGCGTTCACCGAGCATGGCCGTGTCGCTGCGCCGCGCACTGGAGCTGAACGGGCTGACTGTCGACGCGCTGGACTTCGTGGAGCTCTACAGCTGCTTCCCGTGCGTGCCGAAGATGGCGCGCCGGGTGCTGGGCTGGCCGTTGGAGAAGCCCGCCACCGTGTTCGGCGGCCTGACGTTTGGTGGTGGCCCCATCGCCAACTACATGAGCCACGCGGTGGTCAGCATGGTGCAGCGGCTGCGCGAGCAGGGACGTCACGGCCTGCTCTTCGGCAACGGCGGCTTCGCAACGCACAACCACAGCCTCGTGCTCACGCGCGAACCGCTGCCCGCCGGAACGCTCCCGCAGTCCTTCGAGCATCAGGCGGAAGCAGACGCCGCGCGCGGCCCCGTCCCGCCGTTCGTGGAGGACGCCACGGGCCCCGGCCGCATCGAGACGTACACCGTGCTGTACGAACGGGACGGCAGCCCGAGGTTCGGCGTCATCGTCGCGCGCGGCGCATCCGGTGAGCGCTTCCTCGCGAAGGTCCCGGCGCACGACACCGCGGGCATCGGCTTCCTATGCGATGGGAAGGAGGAGCCTGTCGGCAGTGAAGGGCACGCCGTCGCAGGGCCTGATGGAGACATCCTCTGGCACCGGGCTTGAGCCTCCAACAGCTTCACAGGCCGGAATACCGCTCAGGCGCGAGCACCTGGCGCGGGTCCAGGGCGCGCTTGAGGTTCTCCGTGAGCCGCCAGGCCTGGGGAGCCTGCTCGGCGAGCCAGCGCATGGTGTGGGTCCCCACGCGGTAGGGCAGGAATCCCTCGCGGCGGCAGGTATCCAGCAATGCCTGCTGGCAGGCGAGCGCGCGGGCGGCTTCGTCCGGATCCTCCCGGTCGAACAGCAGCGGGATGGAGCTGTCGAAGCAGCGGTCGGACAGCGAGGTGAGGGTGATGAGCGGCTCCATGCGGTGGCGCGCGGTGACCTCCCGCACGGTCCGTACGTAGGTGCGCACCAGCTCCGGCACCATGGGGACGAGCGGAGAGGTCCACAACAGCCCGCAGCCATCCGCGTGCGGATTCATGGGAGCCCCTTCCGGCGGGCGCCGGCCTGACTTCCAGTAGGCCAGCGGCAAGGCCATCTGCGTGGGGACCCCCTCCAGGACGCTCATCACGTTGGACAACGTGCGCGCCTGCGGCGCCAGCTTCGCGCCGAATCCCAGTGGCAGCCGGGGGAGCCACTGGCTCAGCAGGCGGGCCCGATCCGCCCCCAGGAACATGAGGCGCCGCGCCACCCGCCCCAGCCTCCGCCGGATGGTGCTCCGCGCGGCGCGCACCACCTCGCGCGTGCCGTACAGGCCTCCGGTGCCCGTCCACGCCGCCACGCCATGCCGGGAGGTCAGCTCGGCCAGGAGCTCCGCGGAGAGCACGTCGCCGCGCGGTACCCGGTCGCGAGGGTAGGGCGCGACCATGGACAGCACGCGCTGGGGGTTGAGGAGGTTGATGGCGCCCACCACCCCGCCCAGGTCCCGCAGCGTCTCGCGGATGGCACCCACCGCGTCCTCCAGCCCTGCGTCGTCGCGCACCCAGAAGAAGAAGGCCTCCAGGTGCTCGGGCTTCCGGGCGAGCACGAAGGTGAGCTCGGTGACGATGCCCAGGTTGCTCTGGGAGAAGAGCCCGTCCAGGTATGGGCCGACGCCCCACTTGAAGGCCTGGTCCACCCGCTGTCCCCCCAGGTCCCCGTGCGCGGACCGGTACAGCGAGCCGTCTGGGAGCACCGCCTCCAGCCGGGTGATGGCGCCAAAGTGGTCCGCATGCGGGGTGATGCCGTAGCCGCGCTCCAGGGCGTTGCCCAGCAGGCTGCAATCCGGGCCGGCCCCCGTGACGGGCACCAGGAAGGGGAGCTGGTGCTCCCGGAGGTACTGACTCAGCATCCCCTGCGTCACCCCGGGTTGGACGGTGACGAGGCCCAGCTCCGCGTCGAGCGACACGATGCGGTTCATCCGCGACAGGTCCACCACCACGCAGTCATCCCGCACGGGCGCCCCGCAGCCGTAGCCCCAGTTCCGGCCGGTGCTCACCGGGTACAGGGCCAGCCCTCGCGCGTTGGCCAGCTCCACCAGGGCCACGATCTCACGCGTCGACGCGGGGAAGACCACCGCCGGGACACGCCTGCTCACGGACGTGGTGCTCGTGCCCCGCTTCCAGGCCTCTTCTCCGGTGCGGAGCCACTGCGGGCCGACGATTCCGGCCAGGGCTTCCAGGGTCTGCGTGGACAACTCAGTGGAAGAGGGGAGCGACATGGCAGTGGGCCCGTGAGCTGGCGGAGAGGGAGGGACGCGGCAGGGCCGCAATCACTTGCGGACGCACGCTGGGGAAGCGTCTGTCTAAAGATGCATTGAAGCGCGCCGGGCGCAATGAAAAAATTGTGACATCATTTCCAGGGCCAGCGGTCGCGCCGCCTTTCGGATCCGGCTTTGCGTGGGCATTGCCCAACAGACTGTGGGGAACTGTCCACGGCTTGAAGGCTGTCGCGCCTGCGGCGTGATGTGAGTCTCCCCAGGGATGTTCGCGTGCTTCGGGGGTGGTCTGGGACTTGCTCTGGGGCCCGGCAATGAGACATCTCGTCCGCCAGTGTCTGCGGTGGTTTCCCCAGGAAATGCAGGAGCGGCTGATCCGCTCGAGCGCTCGCATCGACTCCGCAAGCCTGGCGTGCGTGAGCGTCAAGGTGGCGGAGAGCCCCGCGGAGCTGGAGGCCGCCGCGCGGGTGCTCCATGAAGGCTACGTGCACCGCGGGTTGATCACCCCGCGCCCCGAGGGCGTGCAGGTGACGCCGCACCTGCTGCTTCCCTCGACGGTGGTCCTCGTGGCCAAGGTCGCCGACGAGGTGGTGGGGACGGTGTCGCTGCATGTGGACTCCTCGCTGGGGCTCCCCTTGGACAAGACATTCGCGGACGTGATGGGGGAGCTGCGGGCCCAGGGCCGGCGGCTGGCGGAGGTGGGGGCGCTGTGCATCACCCGCCGCCACCGGAACGTGGGCGTCGTGTACCTGCTCAACAAGATGGTGTACCGGACCGCGGCCCTGCTGGGCGTGGACGACATGGTGATGACCGTTCACCCGGACGCGGAGGTGATGTATCGCAGCTTCCTCCCCATCGAGCGCGTGGGGGAGCGGCGCAAGTACCAGGGGCTGTCAGAGAAGGCCCTGGCCATCTGCATGCGGTTGCGCGTCAAGGACGCCCCGCGCGAGCTTCTGCAACGCTTTGGCTCCCGTCCCTCCAACGCCAATCCCTACTATTTCTATTGCGTCCGGGAGGAGCCCGGCTTCCAGTTCCCGGCGGAGCCGGACTTCCTGGAGCGATTCCAGGGCCCCCGGGCACGTGCGGTGGCGCACCTGGCCCGGCTGCGCCCGGATGTCATTGCCGCCCTCAGTCCCGAGGAGCGGGCACACCTGGGCTCGGTGCTGCCCTTCGCGCTCCCGCACCCGATGCCCCCCTCCAGGCCGTCCCGTTCCGTGCCTGCCCTGGCCTACTCCTGACCATGAGACACATCATGCTTCGTTCGTTCCTCGCCCCCCTGACGGCTGGCGTGACCGGCTCTGATGTCCCGGCCCCTGCCGAGGACGAGGCCCTGGTCCTGATGCGGAAGGGTGACGCCCGGATCGAGCTCAGGCTCAAGGAGTTAAGGCCCCTTTTGAGCGACCTCATGGAGCCTGACATGAGGGTGTTCTGGAGCTATCTCCTCCTGGCGACCCTTTCGGCCTGGGCCTCCCTGGGTTTTCTGATCCACAAGGCAAACAGCCTTCAGTTTGACCTCGTGTTCTTCTGCGCTTTTGGGGTTTCCGTCATTTGTGTCTACCATGCCGTGACGTTCACCCACGAACTTGCCCATCTGGATCAAAGGAAGTTTGGTTCGTTCTTCTGGGCCTGGAACGTCCTCGTAGGATGCCTGTTTGCGATTCCGGCATTCATCTACGGTGATAACCACATTGACCATCACTCGAAGAAGTACGGAACGGCCCTGGACCCGGAGTACATCAACTTCAAGAAGGCCCCGACCTCAGGTCTCATTGAGTTCCTGGGGATGAACCTGTTCCTCCCCTACCTGGGGATTCTCCGCTTCTGCATCCTGACTCCCGTGAGCCACCTTCACTCCAAGCTCCGGCAGCTGGTGCTGAGAGAGGCTTCCTTCATGGGGATGAAGTCCCGGTTTGCCCGTCGGATCAGCGAAGATGCGTCCGTGCTGAAGTCCTGGTCAATCCAGGAGATGGTCACCTTTGCCTATCTCTGGGCCTTGGTCATCTTCGTCCTGGCGGGCAGGCTTCACTGGAGCGCCATCCTCGTCTGGGCCTCGATGATTACATTCGTGGGCATGCTCAACGGCGTCAGGGCCCTCGCGGTGACCCACAAGTACTTCAGCATGGGGGACGCCCCCATTCCCTGGAGTGAGCACATCGAGGAATGTGTCGAGATTGAAAGAAGAGGTCTGAGCACTCTTCTTTTCTGTCCGGTGGGAACCCAGTACCACATGACCCATCACATGTTCCCCGCGATTCCTTTTCATCATCTTCCGGAGGCAAGAAGACGTTTGGCTCCTCACTTTGAAAAGGACTCTTTCTACCACGCGAATGTTCGCAAGGGCATCATCGACGGGCTGGGAAGGTTTCTACAGGGCATCTACTCCAGGCCGGCCTGATGCCACTTCAAGAACGGTCTCGCTTCTTGAGCAGCGACCATCGCTCGAATTGACCTCTGCCCCTGCGCCACGGCTTCTTGATACGGCCGGGTCTGGACTTCCTGGATCGCTTCCAGCAAGTCCTTCTCGGTCCACCGGGTAGGATGAAGGGCCCGCCCCCATTTAAGGCTCTCCACGCGCTCGAGGTTGATTTCCTGGTCATGGAAAGTGGCGATCCCAACGACTGGAACGCCCTCGTGGATGGACTGATAGACCGTCCCAGAACCGCCGTGACAAATGACCACCCGGCTCTTCTGGATCAACTTCGAAAGTCGCGCCAAGGGGGCTGACAAGACGCCAGCTGGCATCTCTTCGGTCTTCGAGCCAATGGCCAGAACCTGCCAGCCGTTCTGGAGCAGGATCTTGCATATCCTCTGAAAGTTCCCCAGGTCTCCCGTGCTCCCCTTGGCAACGAAGGCCACCGGCGCCTGGGGGTCGATCTCGCTCAGCCAGTCGGGATCCGGAAGAGACGGCTCCCAGAGGAGGGGACCGATGTAGTGATCCGTCTCCCGGAGGTTCTCACACGGAACGTACTCGGGAAGGTCGGCGATGTAGTTCCCGTGGGGAGACGTGATGACATCGAAGATGTTCGTGATCTTCGGCAGGCCCAGCTGGTTTCGGTAGCGGTTGAAATTCCGTGCGTAGAATTTCAAGGTCATGCTCTTCACCACGGGGAAGAGACGCCTGCTGAGCCTCTCTCCGAGGACGCTCTCCAGAACGCCTACCGCGGGCAGCGTCTTGGGCGGATTCATCTCCAGGGCGTAGTAGTTCGTCGTGTACCCGCTGACGATGGCCCTGTACTCAACCTTCGCCATGGCGGAGGAGATGTTCAAGGAAAGCCGCATGTCGCTGATGATGAGGTCAGGTTTTGCCTCCTGGAGGACTGCCAGGTCGGAATCGACATAGGCCTTCAATGTTTTGAATGAAAAGATATGCGACCCTTTTCGGATCTGCTCATAGGCGAACTCGGGCGGAACGCAGAAGAGCTCAATCGGGTCAAAGCCCTCACTGCGGGCCAGTTGCATGTGCGCGGGCCCTGTCGCGAAAAGAACCTGATGCCCGTCCCGAATTAACTTCTTTGCGACCACCATCGCACGCGCCACGTGCGCAAGAGACATGCTGTCTCCCATGACCAGGATTTTCATGACTCGCCGGCACCCTCCATCAGGAAGTCGATGACGGCGCGCACGGCAGGCAGCTGGCCCCTGCGGTGTGGCGTCAGGATCGTCGTCGTCACCGTGCCCGCGGTCCAGGCGGGAAGCACACGTACCAGCCGCCCGCCCTCCACGTCCACGCGGGTGAACGTCTCCGGCAGACAGACGACGCCCAGCCCGGCCGTGGCCGCCTTCAAGAGCACCAGCGACTCATCGGCGGTCATGCGTCCCCGCGGCATGACGGTGACCGTCTCTCCCGCCCGCCCGCGCAGCCGCCATTGAGTGGCCGTGGCGCTGGTCAGCAGGCCGTCGTGTTCGCTCAAATCCTCCGGCCTGCGAATCCTGCCGCGGCTGGACAGGTAGCCGGGCGACGCCACCAGGATGGTGGACTCCACCGCGAGCCGGCGCTGCACCAGGCCCGAGGCGGGCAAGGGCGAGAAGTGACTGCGCACGGCGATGTCGAATCCCTCCTGCACCAGGTCCACGAAGCGGTCCGTCGCGTGAAGCTCGACGCGCACCTTGGGATGCGCCAGCGCCAGCAGTGGCAGACGGTCCGCGAGCCGGAACTGCGCCGTGGGGACCGACGTGGTGATTCGCACCACGCCACTGGGCTCCGCCTGCCGGCGGCGCACCACGTTCTCCGCGGCCTCCGCCTCCAGCACGGCGGCGCGGGCATGGTCGAGGAAGTCCCGCCCCACGTCTGTCAGCGTGAAGCTCCGCGACGTGCGCTGAATCAGCCGGGCGCCCAGCGCGCCCTCCAATTCGGCCACGCGCTTGCTCACCGTGGACTTGGGAATGCCAAGCCGCCGAGCCGCCGCGGCGAAGCCACCGCTCTCCACTGCCTGGACGAAGAGATGGAGGTCGTTGAGATTCAAGGGCCGCGCCTCATCGTCCACGGGTGTGGACCTTGCGTTCGCGTTCCGCTGTCTACACGGCGCGCGTTGCCACGGCCATCTTGTCCCCATCGAAGGCATCACGCCTTCCACTTCGGACAGGAGCTTCACCATGGCACTGCCTACCCTCTTCTACGGTGTCCCCTCTGGCTGCTCGTTTGGCTCCATCGTCGCGCTGGAGTGGCTGGGCCGGCCCTACCAGCTGTGCCGCGTCGCCATGCCGGAGGACGTCACCACCGCGGACTACCGCCGGATCAACCCCGTCGCGGAGACGCCCACCTTGATGACGGAGACGGGCGCGTGCATCAGCGAAAGCATGGCCATCCTCAACCACCTGGGCGCGCGCGGCGTGGGCTCCGGGCTGTCGTTCGCCCAGGGCACCGGGGACTTCGACCGGTTGAACCAGATGCTCGCGTACCTGAACACCACCTTCTTCAGCGCCTTTTCGCCGCTCTGGTACGCGCTCGAGCACGCCGAGCTGCCGGAGTCCGAAAAGCAGGCGTTGCGCAACCTGGGGGCCCGCAAGGTGGTCTCCGCGCACGCGAACCTGGAGGCATTGATGGGCGACACGCCGTGGCTTCTGGGCGACCACCGCACGCTGGCGGACGCCTACTTCATCGGCATCGCCCGGTGGACCCGGTACCACGAGGTGCTGGACCGCCGCGACTACCCGAAGCTCCAGGGCCTTTTCGAGCGGCTGGAGGCGGACGCCGGCGTGCGCTTCGCCCATGCCATTGAAAAGGGCGAGACGCCTCAGGGCAGCGGCGCATTCCAGGGGCACATCCGCCTCGCGGAGGCCCTGCGACGGCTGCCCGCGTGAGCCGGCTCGCGCTACAGGCCGAGCTCAGTGAGTCCCGGATGGCCCTCGGGCCGGGGCCCCGCGGGCCAGTGGAAGAGGCGCGCGTCCTCGGTGATGTCCACGTCGTTGATCGACGCCTCCCGGCGGGCCATGTAGCCGCTGGCATCGAACTCCCACTGCTCGTTGCCGTGCGAGCGGTGCCAGCGCCCGGCGCTGTCGTGCCACTCGTAGACGAACCGGACCGCGATGCGCTGCGCGTCGAAGGCCCACAGTTCCTTGATGAGCCGATAGTCCAGCTCACGCGCCCACTTGCGTTGCAGGAAGGCGACAATGGCCTCTCGGCCCGAGAAGAACTCGGCCCGGTTGCGCCAGCGGCTGTCGGGTGTGTAGGCGGCGGCCACCCGCTCGGGATCGCGGCTGTTCCAGGCATCCTCCGCGAGGCGTGCCTTGAGCGCCGCGGACTCGCGGGTGAAGGGCGGCAGGGG
>NZ_RAWK01000289.1 GCF_003612165.1 Corallococcus aberystwythensis
CCCAGCAGCAGCACCTTCGACTGGAGGAGCTTCGCCTGGCCCTCCTCCCCCACCTCCGGGAGGATGAGGTGGCGGCGGTAGCGCTCCTTCTGCTCGGCGGACAGCACCACGGGCTTCTCCACCGGGTAGGCCACGTCGCTCCAGCGGTTGTAGCCCCCGGCCAGCGAAGAGACGTGCGTGTAGCCCAATTCGCGCAGCGTCCGGGCCGCGAGCGCGCTCCGGGTGCCGCCCGCGCAGTACAGGACCAGCTCGTCGTCCCGGTCCGCCTTCTCCTCGATGCGCAGCTCCAGGTAGCCGCGGGGGATGTGCACCGCGCCCGGAAGCCGTCCGGCCGCGTACTCGTCCGCCTCGCGCACGTCGATGAGCTTCACCTTCGCGCCGGCGACCAGCAGCGTACGGACGTGCTCGTGGGAGACCTCGCGGATCTCCTTCTTCACCTCTGACAGCAGATCGCGGAACGTGGAGGCCATGACGATTGCGTAACTACTCCAGCCGCTCCAGCACCAGGGGGCGGGCCGCGGGCGCCTGGTCGCCAAACCGGTAGGCCGCGAGCAACCGCGCCTTCACGTCCTCCACCGGCTTCGCGTCGTTGTAGTGCACCTGCACCACGGGCTCGCCCTGCTTCACCGCGTCGCCCACCTTCTTGAGCAGCGTGAAGCCCACGGCCGGGTCGATGCGGCTGTCCACCCGCTGCCGCCCCGCGCCCAGCGCCACCGCCGCCAGCCCCACGCCTTCCGTGTGGATGCCGGTGACGAAGCCGTCGCGCGGCGCCACCACGTCCGTCGTGGCCTTCGCGGTGGGCAACAGCGAATAGTCGTCGATGGAGCGCGGGTCGCCGCCCTGCGACTGGACGATCTCCTTGAGCTTCTTGATGGCGCTGCCGTCCTCCACGGAGCGGCGCAGCATCCCGCGCGCCTCTTCCACCGTGGCGGCCTTCTTGCCCAGCACCAGCATCTCCGCCGTCAGGGCGTAGGTGATCTCGGTGTAGTCGTCAGGCGCCTCGCCGCGGAGCATGTCCACGGCCTCGCGGACCTCCAGGGCGTTGCCCACCTGGCGGCCCAGGGGCTGATCCATGTCCGTGAGCAGGGCCACGACCTTGCGGTTCATCTCCGCGCCCAGGCCAATCATGGTGCGGGCCAGCACGCGCGCGTCGTCCGCCGTCTTCATGAAGGCGCCGCTGCCCACCTTCACGTCGAGCACCAGCGCGTCGATGCCCTCCGCCAGCTTCTTGCTCATGATGGACGACGCGATGAGCGGGATGCAGTCCACCGTCGCCGTCACGTCGCGCAGCGCGTAGAGCTTCTTGTCCGCGGGGGCCACCTGGGCCGTCTGGCCGATGAGGCAGCACCCCACCTCGCGCACCAGCCGGCGGTAGTCCGCGGTGGACAGGTTCACGTTGAAGCCGGGGATGGACTCCAGCTTGTCCAGGGTGCCGCCGGTGTGGCCCAGGCCGCGTCCGGAAATCATGGGCACGGGCACGCCGCAGGCCGCCGCCAGGGGCGCCAGGCTCAGGGACACCTTGTCGCCCACGCCGCCGGTGGAGTGCTTGTCCACCTTGATGGCCGGCGTGTCGGAGAGGTCCAGGACCTCCCCGGAGTGGAGCATGGCGCGGGCCCACGCCCCCAGCTCCCGCGAGTCCAACCCCTTGAAGAAGATGGCCATGCACATGGCGGCCATCTGGTAGTCGGCCACGGTGCCGGCGGTGTACGCCTGGATGAACGCCTGGATGTCCGACGGGTCCAGCCTGCCGCCGTCGCGCTTGGCCTTGATGAGCTCGTAGGGTTGCACGGGGCAAGGCCATAGCAGGAAGTCCCCTCCCCATGCACCCCTCGCGGGAAGGGAAAGCCCCGGCGGCATCTGGTAGAGAGTGGAGCCCATGATGCTCCGCCGACTCCACGTGCTCGCCCTGGCCGCGCTCCTGTGCGCCTGTTCCAAGCAGTCCGATGACGCCAAGAAGGCGGTCGCCCAGGCCATCCCCGGCACGAAGCCCAGCGACGCGAAGCCCGTCGTCGTGGGGCTCGTCATCGACGTGGGTGGCCGGGGTGACCACTCGTTCAACGACGCCTCCCTGCGAGGCCTGGAGCTGTGGGCCGCCCACAAGCGCTACGAGGGCGGCAAGTACGTGCACGCCCCCGCCGCCATGGTGAAGGAGTCCATCTCCTCCGACCTGGCGGCGCTCGCACCGCAAGTGAAGCCCCTGAACATCCAGCCGCTGGTCCTCCAGAGCAAGGCGCAGGAGGACTACGCCCCCAACCTCCAGCTGCTCGTGGAGCAGGGCGCGAAGCTGACCATCGGCAACGGGTACCTCCTGGCCAACGCGGTGCGCGACGTGGCCACGGAGAACCCGGACGCGAAGTTCCTGCTCATCGACAGCCAGCTGCTGGACGCGCAGGGCAAGCCGAAGTCGCTGCCCAACGTGCGCACGGTGCTCTTCAAGGAGCAGGAGGGCAGCTTCCTCGTGGGCGCGCTGGCGGGGCTCGTGACGAAGACGAACAAGGTGGGCTTCGTGGGCGGCATCGAGGTGCCCCTCATCAAGCGCTTCGACGTGGGCTACCGCGCGGGCGTGCGCACCACGAACGCGAAGGCGGCGGACGCGCTGATGGCCGTGTACACGGGCAGCTTCAACAGCGTGTCCGCGGGCAAGGAAGTGGCGCAGGACCTCATCGCCAAGGGCGCGGACGTCATCTTCCACGCGGCGGGCACGGACGGCCTGGGCGTCATCCAGGCAGTGAAGGAGGCGCGAGCGGCGGGCAAGACGGTGTTCGCCATCGGCGTGGACTCGGATCAGTCGCACCTGGCGCCGGACGCCATCCTCACGTCCATGGTGAAGCACAGCGACCTGGCCGTGTACCAGGCGGCGAAGGACCTGGTGGACGGCAAGCTGACGGCGGGCGAGCAGGTGCTGGGGCTCAAGGAGAACGGCGTGGGCATGGCGGACGTGCGCGTGGAGTTCCCGGGCAAGGCGGAGGCGCTCCAGAAGGTGGAGTCGCTGCGGCAGCAGATCCTCGCCGGGAAGATTTCCGTGCCGGGCACGCAGACGGAGCTGTCCTCCTACCAGGTCGCGCAGCCCTGATCTCCCTCCAGCACATCGCGAAGCGCTTCGGGTCGTGCGTGTCCCTGGAGGACGCGTCGTTGGACATCGTCCCGGGGGAACTGCTCGCCGTGGTGGGCGAGAACGGCGCGGGCAAGTCCAGCCTGATGAACGTGCTCTACGGGCTGTACCACCCGGACGCGGGCACGTTCCTGATGGAGGGCAAGCCGGTGCGGTTCAAGAGCCCGCGCGACGCCATCGCGCGGGGCATCGGCATGGTGCACCAGCACTTCATGCTGGTGCCCACGCTGACGGTGGCGGAGAACGTGGTGCTGGGCCGCGAGCCCACGAAGCGCGGCCTGCTGGACCTGGACCGCGCCTGTGACGAGGTGGCGGCCACGGCGAAGCGCTTCGGCTTCCAGTTGGACCCGCGTGCGCGCGTGGACACGCTCACGGTGGGTTCGCAGCAGAAGGTCGAAATCGTCAAGGCGCTGCACCGGGGCGCGCAGGTGCTCATCCTGGACGAGCCCACCGCCGTGCTCACGCCGCAGGAATCCGACGAGCTGTCGCAGGTGATGCGCGGACTGGTGGCGCAGGGCCGCACGGTGGTGTTGATCAGCCACAAGCTCAAGGAGGTGCTGGGCGTGGCGGACCGCGTGGCGGTGATGCGCCGGGGCCGCACCGTGGCGGAGGTGCGCGCCAGCGAGACCACCGTCTCCGCGCTGGCCTCGTTGATGGTGGGCGAGGGCTCCAAGGGCGCCGCGATGACCGGGGTGCCCGCTGCCGCGTCCGGCACCCAGGAAGCGGCGACGGGCCCGGTCCTCCTCGAAGCGAAGGACCTGCGGGCCACGGGTGAGAACGGCCGTCCCGCGCTCCAGGGGGTGAGCCTCACCGTGCGCGCGGGTGAAATCGTCGGCATCGCCGGTGTCGACGGCAACGGACAGCGCGAACTGGCCGAAGTGCTCACGGGCCTGCGCAAGCTGGACGGCGGCGAAGGAACGCTGCTGGGCGGTCCCCTCGCGGGGCTCACTCCGGCGCTGGCGAAGGCGCGCGGCGTGGGCCATGTCCCCGAGGACCGCCTGGCCCGCGCGGTGGTGAAGGCGATGACGGTGGAGGAGAACGTGGCCCTGGGCCGGCACCGCCAGCCGCCATTCGCGCGCGGGCCCTGGGTGGACTTCAAGGGCCGCCGCGAGCGCACGAACCAGCTGCTGAACAGCTACGACGTGCGCCCGCCCGACCCGACGGTGGCGCTCCAGGCGCTGTCCGGCGGCAACCAGCAGAAGGTCGTGGTGGCGCGGGAGCTGGACGCGGATCCGAAGCTGCTCGTCGTCGTGCAGCCCACGCGCGGGTTGGACATTGGCGCGGTGGCGCAGGTGCACGCGCGCCTTCGCGAGGCCAGGGGCCGGGGTGCGGGAGTGGTGATGGTGTCGCTGGACCTGGAGGAAGTGCTGGCCCTGTCCGACCGCGTCTACGTCCTCTACGAAGGCCGCGTGACGGGGCACTTCACGCGCGAGCACCTGGACGAGCGCGAGCTGGGCCGCCGCATGCTGGGCGCGGAGGCAAGCCATGGGTGAGCGGACGCGGCAGGTGCTGCCGTCGGTGCTCTCCGTGCTGCTGGCGCTCGGGGTGTGCTGGCTGACCATCGCCTTCACGCGCGACGCGGACACCGCCACGCGCGCCTACCTCCAGATGCTCTGGGGTGGCGTGGGCAACTGGCCCGCGTTCCTGGACGGCGGCAGCAGCACCACCGTGCTGCGCCCCCTGGGCGAGTCGGCGATGAAGGCCGCGCTGCTCACCCTCACCGGGCTGTCCGTCGCGGTGGCCTTCAAGGTGGGCCTGTTCAACATCGGCGCGCAGGGGCAGATGATCTGGGGCGCGCTGGCCGCTGCGCTCGTGGGCGCGCACGTGTCGCTGCCGGGCGTGCTCCACGTTCCGCTGGCCCTTCTTGCCGCCGCGCTGGCGGGCGCGGCGTGGGCGAGCATCGCCGGCGTGCTGAAGCTCAAGCGCGGCGTGCACGAGGTCATCTCCACCATCATGCTCAACTGGGTGGCGGTGAGCCTCGTGGACAACTGGCTCGTCATCGGGCCGCTGCGCGCCGTGGCGGAGGGCGCGTCGTCCATCACCGGCACCGCTGAAATCCTCCCCAGCGCGCAGCTGCCCCGGCTGCTGGGTGAAAGCTCCCGCCTCAACCTGGGCTTCCCGCTGGCGCTCGCCGCGGCGCTGGGCGTCTGGGTGTGGCTGTCCCGCACGCGCTCCGGCTACGAGACGCGCGCCGTGGGCCTCACCCCGGAAGCGGCCCGGGCCGCGGGCATCCCCACGCTGTGGCGTGCGGGCGGGGCCATGGCGCTCGCGGGGGCGCTGGCGGGCCTGGCGGGCGCGGTGCTGGTGCTGGGTACGGAGGGCCGCTACCCGGGCTCGCTGGGCGCGCCCTATGGCTTCGACGGCATCGCCATCGCGCTCATCGGCAACAACCACCCGCTGGGCGCGGCCTTGTCCGCGGCCGTCTTCGGCATCCTGCGCGCGGGCGGCACGCGCATGCAGCTGCTCGGCGTGCATAAGAGCTTCCCGGAGCTCATCCAGGGCTTCGCGCTGCTCTTCGTCGCCGGCCGCATGGTGTGGCTCGCGCTGCTGGCGCGGCGCCAGAAGCGCGCCCAGGCACAGGGGCCGGCCCAGGCCGGAGCAGAGGTGCCCCGTGCTTGAGGTGTTCCACTCGCTCCTCTTCTCCACCCTGGACGCGGCCCCCGCCCTGGTGTTCGCCGCGCTGGGCGCCATGCTCTCCGAGCGCGCCGGCGTGGTGAGCGTGGGCGTGGAGGGCATGATGCGCACCGGCGCCTTCTGCGCGGCCGTGGCGGCGCTGGTGATGCCCACGCCGCTCGCGGTGCTCGTAGGAATGGCCGCGGGCGCGGGCATCGCCGGGGTGCACGGGTTCCTGAGCATCCGCTGGCGGTCGGATCAGGTCGTCTCCGGCATGGCCCTCAACCTGGTGGCCATGGCGGGAGGCACCTTCCTCCTGGAGTCCCTCTACGGCCCCAACGGCACCCCCGCCATCACCCAGCTGTCGCGCTGGAACCTCCCGGGCCTGTCCCACGTTCCGCTGCTGGGCGCGCTGTCCGGCCACGCGGCGCCCACGTACCTGGCGCTCACCCTGCCCTTCCTCTTCCACCTGCTGCTGTCGCGCACGCCGCTGGGCCTGCGCTTGCGCGCCGTGGGTGACAAGCCGCACGCGGTGGCCACGCTGGGCCTGTCCGTGCCCGCCCTGCGCTGGGGCGCGGTGCTGGGCGGCGGGCTGATGGCCGGCTTGGGCGGCGCGGTGCTGTCCACCGCCGTCCTGGACCGCTTCGAACAGCACACCCCCGCCGGCCTGGGCTTCATGGCCCTGGCCGCGATGGTGTTCGGCCGCTGGACGCCGCTGGGCGCCTTCGCCGCGGCGCTCTTCTTCGCCTTCGGCAACGCGCTGAGAATCGGTCTGGCCTCCAGCGCTCCCTGGCTCCTCGACCTGGTTCCCCAGGGCTTCCTGCTCGCCCTGCCCTACCTGTTGACCCTCCTCGTCCTCGCGCTCCAGGGTCAGCGAGGTCATGCCCCCGCCGCGCTGGGTACCCCGTACGAGCAGGAATCCCGCTGACCATTTTGAGAGGGCCCGGGTATTCTCGCACCCGGGTCTGAACGCACTTTTGGTCAGGTTCGACCTGCCAAATCTGAAGTGCTCACCCGTCCTGATGCGTCTGGTCATTTCCGGGTGATCCGCCAACCCCCTGACCTTACTGGGGCGCGTTTTTCTGCGTTTCCAGTGTGGGCTGATCTGCCATCGGGTGGACGTTCGGCATGGCGCTGGCAAGGGAGTGCGCCCATGTCGGATTGCGTAACGGACAGCGAGCAGGCGCAGCAGGTGGGCCTGTGCGGTTCCGGGACGCGGTCCCCCGGGTTCGAGACGACGCCTCCGGGCGTTGGCGGACCCGGTTTCCAGGCCGGGGTGGCGTGACATGCAGACGACGGGAACAGGCTCGACGTCACCCCACCGCCCGCGGGTGATCGCGGTCGGAGTGGAGTCCGGCGGAGTGGAGCGGGTTCGCTCCATCCTCACGCCGGCCGGCTACGACGTGCTGCCCGCGCACGGGACGACGGCCGCGCTGGAGGCGGTGTCGCGCCACTCCGCGGACCTGGTGCTGCTGGACGTGGACCGCGCCCGCACGGTGGGCCTGGCCGCGTACCGCCGCCTCCGCGAGGAGCTGTCCCCGCCGCAGTTCCCCATCCTCATGCTCACGCCTTCCGCGGACCGCCAGACGCGCCGCGAGGTGATGGAGGCAGGTGTGGACGACTTGCTGACGACCGAACCGCTGGACCCGCTGGAGCTGAAGGTGCGCGTCCACACGCTGCTGGAGCTCAAGGCGCACCGCGAGCAGGGCGGCGTTCGGGAAGTGCTCCAGGACCCGCGCACGCGTTGGGTGCGCATGGAGCGCCTGGCGCGCGTGGGCACGCTCGCCGCGGACCTGGCCACGCAGATGGACCAGCTGGGCGTGGGCCTGCAGCGGGCGCTGGAGCACGTGCGCTCGCGCGCCACCCTGGGGCTGCCGCCGGACACGGACGAACTGCTCAAGCTGGGCGTGGCCGGCGAGCAGATGCGCCTGCACGGCCAGCACCTCTTGTCCCTGGGCCCCAGCTGCCCCAAGGACATCCAGCGCTTCGACCTGCGGGAGGTGGTGCCGGACGTGGTGTCGCGCCTGCGCGCCGCCGGGCGCCTGGGCCGCGCGGACGTGCGCGCGGTGCTGCCAGAGGACCCCATCGCGGTGGTGTTCAACCGCCGTCAGGTGGAGCAGGTGGTGGCGGAGCTCGTCTGCAACGCGGTGGATGCCGTGGAGGACGTGAAGGACCGGCCGCGCGTGGTGCACGTGGGCGTGGAGATGCCGGACATGTTCGGTGACTTCGGCCCGCAGCTCTTCGTGAAGGACACCGGCATCGGCATCTTCGAGGACGAGCTGCAGGCCATCTTCTCGCCGTACTACACGACCAAGGCCCCGGAGAAGAGCGTGGGCCTGGGCCTCACGGTGGCGCGCACCCTGGTGGAGAGCATGGGCGGCAAGCTGACCGTGAAGAGCCGCGTCAACCTGGGCAGCACCTTCACGGTGGAGCTGCCCGAGCAGACGTCGTCCTGGTAGCCGCTTGAAGCCGCCGCACGGGCGGGGAACGCGTCCCCGCCCGCGCGAAGCCGGCTAGAAGCGGTAGGCCACGCCCGCCAGCGCTTCCATCGTGAAGTAGCTGTCGTCGAAGCGCGGGACGATGGAGGGCCCCATCCGCAGGTTGAAGTTCACGTTGAGGTTGTTGTTCACGAAGTACTCCAGGCCGCCTCCGAAGAGGATGGGGATGACCGGCCCGATGCCCTCGCCGATGTAGACGTTGAACGGCACGTCGATGCCGGCGTTGATCATCAGCGCGCTGCCCACGGGGATGCCCACCACGAACGCCACCGGCAGCGACATGCCGAAGAGCGTGTTCCCCCGGGGGAAGTAGATGAACGGGCCCGGCTGGAACGTGATGGCGAAGGCCACCTTGTCCGTCTTGGCGATCATCACGCGCAGCCAGCCCTGGAGCTTGAGGCCCGCGTCGGACGCGTCCACCAGGCCCTCACGGCCCCAGTTGAAGCTGAACTTGCCGCCAATATCCACGTTGTCCGAGCCACCGTGCAGCAGGCCCAGCGACAGGCCCGGGAAGCCAATCTGCGCGCTGAACATGTTGCGGCCCGAGCCGACGGTTTCCGCCGCCAGCAGGGACCAGCCCTGCCCGCGCGCCATCGCGGTGCCGGGGACGGCCAGGAGCACGGCCAGGAGGAAACCAGGAATGAAGCGCTTCACGCGGTTCCTTTCTGCGAAGGGCCGTGACACGGGAGGACACGACCCAGGGGGTTGAGTTGAAGGGTGATTCAGGACTCAGGCCGGCTGGCCGCGCTCGCGGGCCAGGGCCAGGAAGGCGTCGATGAGGGCCGCCAGCTTCGCTTCCGCGCGCTGGCGGGCCTGGGGGAGCGGCTCGCCGGGGGCGGGCGTCTCCTTGTGCTCGAAGTAGTATTTGATTTTGGGCTCGGTGCCGGAGGGGCGCAGGGTGACGCGGCCGCCGCCCTCCAGCGCGAAGGCGACGACGTTGGACGGGGGCAGGCCGCCCTCGCCCTTCTGGTAGTCGCGCACGGCGCTCACCGGGGTGCCGCCGATGTTCGCGGGCGGTGACGCGCGGAAGGCCTCCATGATGGCGCGGATGGTCTGCGCGCCGGCCGCGCCGGGCAGCGTCACGTTGCGCTGGGCGCCCACGTGCAGGCCGAAGCGGCGCTGGATCTCCTCCAGGTAGCCCAGCACCGTCACGCCGCGCGCCTCGCACCACGCGGCCAGGTCCGCCATCACCAGCGCCGCGCCCACGCCGTCCTTGTCACGCGTGGCGGTGCCCACGGTGTAGCCGAGCGCCTCCTCGTAGCCGAAGACGAACTGCGTGCCTTCCTTCGCCGTGCGCTCCAGCGCGCGGTTGGCGATCCACTTGAAGCCGGTGAGCACCTCGTCGTACGCGGCGTCCAGCCCGCGCGCGATTTCGCCCAGCTGCGTGGAGGACACGATGGTGGTGACGACGTGCGGGCGCGCGCGCTTCGTCCCCTGCGTGAGGACGTAGTGGCCCAGCAGCACGCCCACCTCGTTGCCGGTGAGCAGCCGCAGCTTCCCGGACGCATCCCGCGCCATCACCGCCAGCCGGTCCGCGTCCGGGTCGTTGGCGAGCACCAGGTCCGCCTTCACGCGCTCCGCGGTGGCGAGCGACAGGTCCATGGCGCCCGGCTCCTCGGGATTCGGGAAGCGCACGGTGGGGAAGCGGCCGTCGGGCTGCTGCTGCTCGGCCACGGGCGTCACGCGCGGGAAGCCCGCCTCCTTGAGCGCGAGCGCCGCCCACGCGCCGCCCACGCCGTGCATGGCGGTGTAGACGATGGACAGCGTGTCGCTGCCCTTGCGGTACAGGCGCAGGTCCAGGATGGCGCGCAGGTACGCGTTGCCCACGTCCTCCGGCAGGTCGCGCCACAGCCCCTTCGCGCGCCCCTGCGCGGGCGTGAGCAGGGGGACCTCGTTGGCGGGCTCCACCTTCGCGATGGCCTCCGCGATGCCCACGTCCTGCGGCGGGACGATCTGCGCGCCGTTGCCCCAGTAGACCTTGTAGCCGTTGTACTCGGGCGGGTTGTGGCTGGCCGTGACCATCACCGCGGCGGCGGCGTTGAGGTGCAGCACGGCGAACGCGGTGACGGGCGTGGGCACCGGCTCCGGGAAGACGTGCGCGGGGATGCCCTCCGCGATGAAGACGGCGGCGGTGTCCTCCGCCAGCTCGCGGCTCAAGCGGCGCGCGTCGCGGCCCACCACCACGCCGCGCGTGGTGACGTCCGGCACGGTGGCCTTGAGGTAGCGCGCCAGGCCCGCGGTGGTGCGGCGCACGACGGCGCGGTTCATCCGGTTGGGGCCGGCGCCCAGCACGCCGCGGAGGCCCGCGGTGCCGAACTCCAGGTCCTGCGCGAAGCGGTCCGCCAGGTCCGCCCAGTCCGACTTCGCGAGCACGTTGGCCAGCTCCGCCTGGGTCTCCGGATCCGGATCCGCCTTGCGCCAGGCTTCCGCCCGCTCCCTGAGTCCGGTCGTGTCCATCGCGCGTTGCCTCGTGGTTGAAGAAGGGGCTGCTTCAGCCCTTGTAGTCGGTGAGGTGCTTGCGGCGCACCGGCCCCTTGGGGCCATCCTTGTTGTTCTGGCACGCGACGCAGAACTCCGCGTAGGGCATGGCCTTGAGCCGGCCCATCGGAATCTCTTCGCCGCACTCCTCGCAGTCGCCGAAGGAGTCCGGGTCCTCGCGCAGCTTGCCCAGGGCCTTCACCACGCGCGCCAGCGTGCCGTCGGTGTTGCGGTTCCGGCTGGAGGCGATGGCCTGCATCATCTCGTTGAGGGGCTGCTCGTCCTCGTCGCCGCCCACGCGCGCCTCGTCGGTGCGGTTGGGCTCGATGCGCAGGGGCGTCTTCCCGGTCAGCTCCGCGTGGAGCGCGAGCAACTGCTGGAGGAAATCCTCTCGCTGTTTCGGGGTCACGGTGAGGGCTCCGGAAGAAGTCAGTACTGCGCGGTGGAGATCTGCCCGGTGACGATGGCCACGGACGCGGAGGCGCCCAGGCGGTTGGCGCCCGCGCGCAACAGCTTCACGGCGTCCTCCGCGGACCGCACACCTCCGGAGGCCTTCACGCCCACGTCATCGCCCACCACCGCGCGCATCAGCTCGATGTCCTTCACCGTGGCGCCGCCGGGCCCGAAGCCCGTGGACGTCTTCACGAACGCGGCGCCCGCGGCCTTGGACAGCGCGCACGCGACGACCTTCTCCTCGTCCGTGAGGTGGCCCGTCTCCAGGATGACCTTCACGGGCAGCGGGTGGCTGGCCTCCACCACCGCGGAGATGTCCTGGTGCACGCGCTGGTAGTCGTGCGCCTTGAGCGCGCCCAGGTTGAGCACCATGTCGATTTCACGGGCGCCCGCGCGGATGGCCTCGCGCGCCTCGAAGGCCTTCGCGGACGGCAGCGCGGCGCCCAGCGGGAAGCCCACCACGGCGATGGGCACGGCGGACGCGCCGGCCAGCACGCGCGCGGCGGTGGCCACGTGGCAGCTGTTCACGCACACGGTGGCGAAGCCGTACTGACGGGCCTCCTCGGCCACGCGCACCACGTCCTCGGCGCGCGCCTCCGGCTTGAGCAGCGTGTGGTCGATGTACGGGGCCAGGTCCGAGGCCTTGAGAATCGTCGCCGGGTCCACGCGCGCGGTGGCGGTCTTCACACCGGGCGGGCGCGGGGGCTCGGCGTTCAGCACGGCGGCGGGCGCGGGCGGCACCGCTTCCTGCTGGACCTTCCAGGCGTGCAGACGGTGACGGGCCTGGTCGACCAGCTCTTCCAGGACGGTGAAGAAGGCTTCGGCGTCGGACGGCATGCGGCGCCCCTTAGCCCACTCCCGGGCCTCGGGGAAGCGCTCGCGGGAGGACGGGACGCCCGGTCAACGCACGGGGTGCCGCGAAGGGGAGCGGGGCTGTAGAGTTCCAACCCGTGAAGGTCTTCTCGCGGTGGGTCGCACTCCTTGTCCTCCTCTTCGCGGCGGCGCCGGGCCATGCGGCGGCCCCCGCCTCCGCGCCCCTGCCC
>NZ_RAWK01000028.1 GCF_003612165.1 Corallococcus aberystwythensis
CCCGCTCGTTGCCCGCCATGTGTGAAGCCCCTCCCCCACCGTTGTGCCCCGTGCTCTCGCGGCGACACCTTGGAGGCACCCCGGGGTGACGGGAGCCCTGTGGCTGGAAGCGCTTGGAGGGCGCCTACCCGCCGCGAGAGTTTCGGGAAAGTCCGCACTCCCCGAGGGCTTTCAACTCAGCCCCCGGGCGGTGGCGAATGTCGGCTGGTGGAGGACGGCCTCAGACGTGCCGCAGCTTCCACCCGCCGCGCCGGAACAGGGCCGCGCTCGCCAGGCCGAGCGCCCCATAGGTCACGGCGATGGCGATGAACGCGCCCGAGGGGCCCAGGCCCAGCGGATGGGCGAGGACCCACGCGAGCGGCAGCTGGAGGCCCCAGGAGAACAGGGCGTTCACCACGGTGGGGGTGGTGGTGTCCCCGGCGCCGTTGAAGGCGTGGGGCAGCACGGTGACGAAGGCGTAGAGGGCCAGGCTGCAGCTGACGATGCGCAGGCAGCGCACGGCGTGCAGGCCGACCTCCGGCTCGGTGGTGAAGCGGTGGATGAGGGGCTCCGCGAAGAGGAAGAGGCCCACCGCCACCACGCCCAGGAACGCGAGCGTGTAGAAGCTGGCGCGCCACGCGGCACGCTCGGCGCGGTCGGTGTCGCCGGCGCCCAGGCTCTGGCCCACCAGCGTGCCCGCCGCGTGGGACAGGCCCCAGGACGGCTGCTGCACGAAGAGCAGGATGCGCATGGCCAGCGTGTAGCCCGCGAGCGCCGTGCTGCCGAAGGTGGCCACGATGCGCATCAGCACCAACCAGCTGGACATGCTCAAGAGCGACTGGAGCATGGCGGCGCCCGACAGCTTCAAGAGCGAGCGCAGCGTGGACAGCTCCACGCGCAGGTGGCGGCGGTGCAATTCCAGACGTCCGTTGCCCTTCAGCAGGCGATACACCTGATACACCACGCCGGTGGAGCGGCCCACGGTGGTGGCCAGCGCGGCGCCCACGACGCCCATGGCGGGCACGGGTCTCAGGCCGAAGATGAACAGCGGCGCGAGCACGATGTTCACGGAGTTGGCCAGCCACAGCGCGCGCATGGACGTGGCCGCGTCCCCCGCGCCGCGCAGGATGGCGCTGATGAGGAAGAGCAGCATGATGATGGGGAAGCCGCCCAGCATCAGCCGCGTGTAGCCCGCGCCGTGCTCCAGTACGCCGGGCGCGGCGCCCAGCGCCATGAGGATGGGACGCGCGAAGAGGGCGCCCGCGAGCGCCAGCGGCACGGACAACGCGAACCCCAGGCCCAGGGCCTGCACGGCGGCGCTCGCGGCGCGCTCCGGGTCCTTCTGTCCGATGCGCCGCGCGATGAGCGCGGTGGCGCCGATGGACAGGCCCAGCGGCACGGTCTGGAAGAGCGTGAGCACGGACTCGGTGAGGCCCACGGTGGCGATGGCGTCCGCGCCCAGGCGCGACACGAAGAGCACGTCCACCAGGGCGAAGATGGACTCCATCACCATCTCCAGCACCATGGGCACGGAGAGCAGCAGGAAGGCGCGGTCCACGGGCCCGGTGGCCAGGTCCTCGGTGGAGCCCTTCACCGCCAGCCACAGGGAGGCGAAGAGGCCCCTGACACCCGAGGTCGAAGGGGAGGCGTCCGGAGAGAAGGATTCAGGTGAGGGTTGCGTCATGGATTGGCCGTTGCAACGGGACGCCTTCCGCCTTTCATCCCTCGCGGTTCCCCGCCTGCCGGTGCTCGCGTCCGGGTAGATTCAGGGCATGGCTTCCGGTCCCCGCGTCCTCCTCCTCGCCGAGCGCTTTCCTCCTGACATCGGAGGACTTGCCCGCAGCGGCGCGCGCACCGCGGGCTCGCTCGTGCGGCTGGGCGCACGCGTGGACGTGGTTGCGTGGACTCGCACGGCGCCGCCCGGAGCGCTGGAGACGGTGCAGGACGCGGGGGATGTGTCGCCGTTCGCGAAGGGCGTCACGCTGCACCGGCTGGGGTTGTTCGGCAGCGCGGACCTGTCCATGCAGCACACGCTCGATGTGCTCGGCCACCTGCACGCGCGGCGCAAGTATGACCTGGTGTGGGGGCACTACCTGTACCCGCCGGGCTTCCTCGCGGTGGTGTTCGCGCAGAGCGCGGGGCTCAAGTCCGTCATCAGCGCGCGGGGCAACGACGTGGATCAGCTGATGTTCCCGCCGGGGGACTTCGCCCGCCTGCTCTGGACCCTCCAGCGGGCGGACGTGCTCACGGCCGCGTCCGCGGACCTGGGCCGGAAGATGGCGATGCTGCTGGGGCGCGACCCGGGCGTGGAGGTCATCCCCAACGCGGTGGACACGGCGCTGTTCTCACCGGGCCCGGCGGACGGGGCCCTGCGCGAGCGGCTGGGCATCCTGCCGGGCGAGGCGGTGCTCGGCTTCTCTGGAGAGCTGCGCCACAAGAAGGGGCTGCCGTTCCTCCTGTCCGCGCTCACGGAGGTGCGGCGCGTGCGGCCCGCGTGCCTGCTGGTGATTGGCGAGGTGCGCGCCCGGGACGCGGAGCACCTGGTGGCCTACCGGGCCGAGCATCCGGAGGACGCGGCGCGCATCATCGTCTCCGGCGCGCTGGAGTCCCCGGCGCTCATCGCGGAGCACCTGCGGCTGTGTGATGTGTATCTCCAGCCGTCGTTGTGGGAGGGCATGCCCAACGCGCTGCTGGAGGCGATGGCGTGCGCGCGGCCGGTCATCGCCAGCGACGCGGGCGGCATCCCGGAGGCGGTGGAGTCCGGGGTGCACGGCTTCATCGTGCAGAAGGCGCTGCTCAACCACCTGGGGCAGGCGTGCCTGGACGTGCTGGGGATGCCCGAGGCGAAGCGCGCGGCGCTGGGGACGGCGGCGCGCGCTCGCGTGGAAGCGGGGTTTCAGGCGGACGCGGAGGCCGCGGTGTTGTCGCGGGTGCTGGCGCGCACGATTCCCAGGTCGTCTGCGTAGGCGTTCACGAGCGCTTCCTGCGCGCGGCCCCACGGGAAGTCGCGCTCCACGCGGGCGCGGGCGTTGGCGCTCAGCGCGGCGCCGAGGGCGGGGTTCGCGAGGAGGTCCTTCACGGCCTCCGCGATGGCCTTGGGTGAGCCGGGGCGGATGCGGAAGGCCTCATGGGCTTCCGCGAGCGCGCGCACCACGGGCAGGTCGCTGACGATGACGGGCGTGCCGGTGGCCATGGCTTCGAGGAGCTTCAGCGGGCAGCAGCCCTGCACGCAGTTGCGGTCGTTCACGGGCAGCGGCACGAGCACGACGTCGCAGGCGTGGTGCAGCCGGGCCAGCGCTTCCTGGGGCAGGGGCTCGAGGATCTCCACCGCGCCCTGGAGCACCAGGTCCCCGCAGCGGTCCAGGAGGGCGCGGCGCGCGTGCTTGCGCAGGGGGCCCACGAGGGTGAGCGTCACCGGCAGGTCGCGGCGCAGGAGGCGGCAGGCCTCGATGGCGTGGTGCACGCCCTGCCACGCGGTCATGGTGCCGCTGTAGAGCAGGCGCAGGGGGCGGCCGGCTTCGGGCGGGCGTGGAGGTGCGTAGCGGAAGACCTCCAGGTCCACGCCGTTGGGGATGACGCGCAGGCGCTTGGGGTCCGCGCCGCGTGACACCAGGTGTTCGGCGGTGACGGCGCTGGGGGTGACGAGGAGGTCCGCGGCCTGGAGGCAGGCCTCTTCCTGGCCGAGCAGCTTGCGCATCAGCTCCGCGTCATCGGCGACGTCGGGGTGGTGGTACTTGAGCTCGATGGAGGGCAGGCCGTTGACCTCGTAGACGAGGGCGTCGGTGAGGGCGGCCTTGCGCCGGGCGATGGGGTAGCCCTCGAAGATGGAGCGGACGTGGACGACCTTCGCGCGAGGCCGGCCGTGCCACCACGCGCCCAGGTGCGAGCGGAACGTCAGCGCCTGGGCGATGAGGTCTTTCCCGCGGGCACCCATCGGGTGGTAGGTGACGTGGGGGCCCAGGGCAGGCGGAGGAGCGCCCGGCGCGTCGCCAATGGCCACGAGGTCCATGGGGCCGAACGCGGCGCCCAGCGCCTCCACGAAGGCGCGGATGTGCACGGCGGCGCCCTTGGGCGCGGGGAAGCGGTCGAAGGACGCGTAGACGATTCCGGAGGTGCCCACGGACGGGTGCTACCGCGACGGCGGCCCGGCGGCAAACCGGGGGGACGGGTCCGCGGCTCAGCCTCGGACACGTGGAGGCCGGGTGCCCTGCGCTTGAGACTCCTGGGGGGACTCCTGGGGCGCGAAGGGCTCCTGCATCGGCCGCAGTCCCGTCCGCTCCGCCTCGTTGACCGACTCGAGCGCCTCGCTGATGGCGGCCAGCTCTTCACGCACGCGGCTCAAGCCCGACTCGGTGTCGGCGGGCGGGGCCGTCGGTCCGCTCTGACCGTGGACCTGGACCAGCTGGGTGGCCACGCCCTCGATGCTCCAGCGCAGGCGGGTGAGCTCGGCATCCAGACGGTCCGCGTTGCGCGCCAGCCGCTCGCGCTGCGCCCGCTGTGCATCAATGGCATCCACGGCGCTCTGCAGCGAGGCGCGCACCTGCGGATCCGTTGAGGCCGTGATGCGCGCGGAGAGCGTCGTGCGCTCCACGTCGAGCCGGCCCATCAACTCCGGGCTGACTTCGCGGCGCAGGCCCTGCTCGCGCTCCCGCAGGTCGTGGCACGAGCGGCGCAGCGCCTTCACGGACTCCTCGCCCCCGCTGAGGAAACCCCGCACGGCCGGCGACGCCTTGCGGAAGGCAGCCTCCAGCCGGTCGCAGACCTCATCCAGCTCCCGGAGCCGCGCATCCTCCTGGAACACCGCGACCGCGTCCGGGACACGCTTCAAGGGCGCACCGGGGCTTTCGGTCGACTCGATATGCCCACCGGCTCCAAGGTGACCGCCCGCGGACAGCCGCGCATTCCGGCCGAGGGTGGCCCCCGCACCGACGCTGGCGGCGCGCTCCACGGTCGCCCCCTCCTGAATCGTGGCGCCCCAACCGACCACGGCCCCCCGCTGCACCGTCGCGCCGCGCTGCACGGTGGCGCCCATGCGGATGACGGCACCGCTTTCGATGACCGCCTCTGCCTGCACCGTGGCGCCCATCTCGATGACGGCACCGGGCTCGACGCGCGCCGAGCCGGCGATCTCCGCCCCCAGGCCGATCCGCGCGGCACTGTCCCCCTGCGCCCGTGCGGCGCTCGCCGCGCCCAGGGCACCGCGCACGATGAAGAGGACGCCGGAGCCGACGGCGAGCACGCCCGCGGGGATGAAGAGCCAGGGCGTGAGGACGGCGCCCATGACGCCAATGCCCGCGCCCCCCAGGAGGAGACTTCCGCCCACCGTCCCCAGGACCCGCTGCGCCACCGCCCGGCGCTCCTCGGTCCTGGCCAATGCGCGTTCGGATGCCACCAGCGCCTTCTTCTCCACGGTGCCTCCCACGTTCTCCACCGGAGGGGTTCTAGCGTGAACGGGCGTGCATTGCCCCACTGGCTGGAGCGGGTGGCCTCGGGAAGAGGAGTCGCTGCCCAGTCCCCCTGCCGCTCGCTTCCGGCGGCACGGTCCTAGCTTTTTCCCAGGCCCCTCGACCCACCGGAGCACTCCAATGGACGAACAGAAGCAGCAGCAGGCCGGACAGCCGCAGCAGCGCCCGTCGCTGATGTCGACGGTGCTCACGCAGGGCAAACGCATCCTCAAGACGGAGGCGAAGCTCGCCCAGAAGGACCTCAAGGAGGACGCGAAGAACACCGCGAAGAGTTCGCTGCTGCTGGGCGCGAGCGCCTGGATGGGGATGACGGGGGTGAGCGCCCTGATCATCGCTGCGGCCCTCGCGCTCCCAAAGCGGCCCGTCAAAGGCGCGCTCGTGATTGGCACCGCGCTGGTGGGCGGCTCGCTGGGCATCGGACTCACGGGGCTGCGCACCCTGCCTAGAAAGCCCCTGGGGCGCTCCCGCGAAGGGCTCCAGACGATCGCCTCCACCATCGGAGAGCAGCTCACGCACTGAACAGGAGACTCAACGGAAACAGGAGAGCTCAGGCAGGATGGGGCGCATGCTCATGAGCTCCGTGGTGATGGTGGCGCTGCTCGCGGCCACGCCCGCTCCCAAGACCCAGCCGCTCACGTGGAAGGTGACCGGCTCCGACGTCACGTTCGAGATGTCGTCCAAGGACCTGCGCGCGATGCGCGATGGCAAGGAGGTCTTCGGCCTCCAGTCGCGCAAGAAGGGCTTCGTCGACAGCATCACGGAAGGTGTGGACGCCACGCAGGACACGACTGACTGGGAAGCCTCCCAGTCCTTCAACGTGCTGTCCGTGGTGGGCCCGTGGGTGAGCTACGAGGACTCCAACGGGGGCTACACCGGGGGCGCGCACCCGTACGCGAGCCGCATCTACGTCACCGAGGACGTGACGAAGGGCAAGGACGCCTTCAACCTGCTGGACGTGTTCCCGGAGAAGGACGTCCTCAAGGCCCTCAAGGCGGACGGCTACGTGAGGAAGTTCATGGGCGACCCCAAGGCCTTCGAGAGCGCGAAGACCGTGGAGGCGCTGCTGGCGAGCCTGGAGGCCGGCGAGGACTGCGTGGGCTTCGAGTATGGGCTGGACAACGTGAAGCGCTCGGTCGCGTTCCACCACGTCGAAGGCGACAAGGTCGCCGTGCGCATCTCCTTCGGCTACGCGGCGGAGATGTGCCGAGGGAACATGTACGTCGTGGGTCTGCTCCTGCCCATCCCTGCATCCTTGCAGCCCGCCCTGGAGCGCGCTCGCACGCGCCAGGAGGGCTTCCTCATGAAGGACGCCAAGGCCGTCAAGGCGCCTACGGTGAGCTTCAAGTGGGACGGCGCCAAATCGAAGAAGCCCTGAGTGTTTCAGGGAGCGGCGCGTCCGCCGATTTCAGGGAAGCGCGCGTAGGCCCGCAGCAGGGCATCCAGATGGGCGGGGTCGTCCAGGTCCAGCGGGGTGTCCGTGAGCTGGACGATCCAGCCCCCGCTCGCGGTGCGGCGTGAGCGGGTCAGCAGCTCCGCGTCGCGCGACGGATCCGGGAACTTGAGGAGCCGCGCGGTGGCCGCGGACCAGTAGTTGAGCCACCCGAGGTGATGCGGCACCTCCGGTGCACGGATTTCCCAAGGGAGCTTGAGTGGGGGCAGGCCTCTGGTGGGATTGGGCGGTCCCTCCAACGTAGGGCTCGTCTGCAACGCGATGTCCAATGCAGCGCCGCTGGGAGTCAGATGGCCCCAGAAGGCGCGTGCAACTTCCGCCACGGCTGACAGCACGGGCGCTGACGGAAGAACGGAGGAAGGAGTCCACGGCCATTCCGCGTGAGATTCGTACTGGGCTTGCCCGCCAGCAGAAAAAGCCGCAGAGCTTTCCTGGCCGTTTATCGACACGAGGAATGCTTCGTCTCCGTTGCATACGAGGTGGATTCCTCCGGTTCGCAGTTCCTGGGCAATCCAGGCATCGCGCTGCGGCAACGGGATGAACCGACCCTCGTCGGAAATCGTCCACGACAAGTCCACGCCCGGAAATGCCTGTTCCATGGCGCGAGCAGCCAGGGCTGGCCGTTCGTCATCCGGAACGAGCGCGGGCGCATGGGCGATGAGCAGAAGGGAAGGAGTTGCCATCTCAGCACCAGTCCATGACAACGATGGTGAGGTCGCGAATCTGTGAGAGCAACGCCGCCTTGTGTGCTGCGCTTCGGACTCCGACCACGAACTTGTAGCCGCAGGCCTTCGCGATATTGCGCTCACGTTGCAGTTCGTCCACCTGCTTCCCGAGCACGATTCTCTGAAGGGCAGGGGTGAACGTGTCGAAGTTGTCGGTCTTGATCTCCCACAGCACACCTGCGCGGAGCTGCATCGCATCGAAGTGCTTGCCATTGATGAGTACATCCGAACCGGCGAAATCATTCGACGGCACCCGGTCCGCGCACTGGTTGTGCAGGGCATCACCGCCCAGGTGAGACACGGCCTGAGGACGGCACTCCGGGCGGCGCTCACGTGGATCCACGGAGCCAGGTGGTCCTGGCGGAGGAAACCAGTCCCGTCCGGAAGCACTGCCCGCGGGCTCAGGATTGTGCTCCGCTACGGGCTGCCGCGTGAGAGGCCGCGTCCGGGGCGCATCTTCATCCGGATACGCATGCCGCAGTTCGTACGCGTCCAGCTCCTCCTTGATGGCGATCGCCACCACCACCACGCCAATGACGACCACAGCGCCCACGGCGAGCTCCGGCTGCGTCAGCAGGCAGACGCCCACCACCATCTCCAGGCTGGCCGCGTCCGTCATGGCCACAGGGCACCGGTGTTTGATGTCGCGGAAGCGGACCCTTCGCGTGTCCAGCGCGGGAAAGCACTGCTCCACCACTTCGGACCAGGGACCGGATGCCTCCCGCACGACGCATCGCCCATCATCCCTCCAGGGCAGTGTCGCCGCGCGCTGGAGGTTGGCATGCCTCGGGCTGCGGGACACGGATGGCTCTGTCGTCGCGCAGGCCGTGACGACGAGGAGCAGCAGCGCGACGCAGGTGCGGGAACGCATGGCCTGGCTGCCTTAGCATTCAGGCAAGATGACGCCCATGCTCATGAGCTCCGTGGTGATGGCGGCCCTGTTCGCGGCCTCGCCCGCTCCCAAGACCCAGCCGCTCACGTGGAAGGTGACCGGCTCCGACGTCACGTTCGAGATGTCGTCCAAGGACCTGCGCGCCCTGCGCGACGGCAAGGAGGTCTTCGGCTTCCAGTCGCGCAAGAAGGGCTTCCTCGAGGACGTGACGCCCGCCGAGGACGAAGAGCGGGACACGTCCGACTGGGAGGCCTTGTGGGCCTTCGATGTGCGGTCCGTGGTGGGCCCGTGGGTGAGCTACGAGGAGGCCAACTCGGGCTACACCGGCGGCGCTCATCCCTACGCGCACTTCTCCTACGTCACCGTGGACGTGACGAAGCCGCAGGGGAAGTTCTCCCTGCTGGACGTGTTCCCGGAGAAGGACGTCCTCGCCGCCCTCAAGGCCGATGGCTTCGTGAAGAAGCACATCGGCGACGCGGAGGCCTTCAAGAAGGCTAGGACCGTGGAGGCGATGCTGGAGACCCTGGAGCCCGGCGAGGACTGCGTGGGCTTCCGGTACGGGCTCGACAGCGTGAAGCGCTCCGTGGCCTTCCACCACCTGGAGGGTGGCAAGGTCGCCGTGCGCATCGCGTTCCCCTACGACAACGAGTCGTGCCGCGGGAACATGTTCGTCGTGGGCGTGCTCTTGCCCATCCCCGCATCCCTGAAGCCCGTCCTGGAGCGCGCCAGCTCGCGCCAGGAGGGCTTCCTCATGAAGGACGCCAAGACCGTCAAGGCGCCCTCCATCCGGTTCGAGTGGGAAGGCGCCGAGTCGAAGAAGCCCTGATCAGGCCGGCTTCTCGATGTGGCCGTCCGCGTGCCGCGCGAAGCGGCCTTCTTCCTTCGCGTGCACCGGGTCGTGGCTGGGCCACGGCCAGCCGCCGAAGCCCGTGCGCTGGTAGTCCGCGAAGGCCTGTTGGATCTCCTGCCGCGAATTCATCACGAACGGGCCGTACTGCACGACCGGCTCGCCAATGGGCTTGCCCTGGAGCAGCAGCAGCTCCGCCGTCTCCGGGCCGTTCTCCAGCACCACGTCCACGTCCGCGCGCAGCTCGATGGCGTTGCGCGCTGTCACGGCCCTGCCACCCACGCTCAACCGCGAGCCCAGGAAGAAGTAGAGCATCCGGTTCGTGCCACGCGCCGCCGCGGGCAGCGTCCAGCGCGCGCCCGGCTCCATCTTCAACGTCCAGATGGCCACGTCCGCGTCCGGGTTCGCGGCCCAGGACTTGGGCGGCGGAGGCGGTGCCTTCACGTCACCCAGGTTGCCGGCCACCACGGTGAGGTGCGTGGCGCGGCCCGCGTCGTCCTTCGCCACGTGGCGCGGGATGACCTGGTCCCACAGCATGGAGAAGTGCGGCGTCACCATCTTGTTGGCGCGCGGCAGGTTGAGCCAGATTTGAAACAGCTCGATGTGGTTGCCCTGGTCCTGCTTGAGCAGCGGGAACATCTCCGAGTGGTTGATGCCGCCGCCCGCGGTGAGCCACTGCACGTCGCCCCCGCCAAAGCGCGCCGCCGCGCCCAGCGAGTCCGAGTGGTCCAACAGGCCGTTGCGCACGATGGTCACCGTCTCGAAGCCCCGGTGCGGGTGCTGCGGAAAGCCCGGCACCACGGTGCCGTGATACATGTTCCAGCCGTCCCGCCCCGCGAAGTCCTGGCCGATGTCCCGGCCCGCGAGCGACGCCTTCGGTCCCAGCTGCTCGTTGCCCTGGGGATAGCGGTCGTCGTGGTGCACGCAGAAGAGGAACGGATCCGGCGTCCGCCACGGGGTGGGGGAGGGACCCAGGGGATCCACACGGACCACGGCTTCGGGTTGCTGTACCTGCTGCTGACTCATCTTCGACTCCTCTGCCTTTCCCGAACCGCGTGAGCACCCCACGGTGGTGCTGATGCCCGCCGCCGCGATGAGTTTCAGCGCCGCTCTCCGGCTCACTTCGTCCACGGTCCACCTCGCGCCCGATGCCGCTGGGGCCGCTCCATCCTACCTAACGGCCAGGCCCGCCCGGCGCCCGGCCTGCCTGCACGGCCGGCGTTCCACCTCTGGTAAAGAGGTCCGCATGCCCCTGCGTGCCTCCCGCATGCTGACGGACCTGCTGCGCAGCTTCTACCCGCTGCTGCGGCAGGCTCGAAAAGCCCCCGCCCCCGCGCCCGGCAGGAAGCCTCGCCGCCGGTCCGTTTGACCGTCCTTCGCGCGGGCTCCTACGCTCGCGCGCGGGTCCGCCCGCCGGGCGTCACAGGGAGTCCACCGCCTTGGCGGTCAACGTCAGCCGATTCCATGAGCGCTTCACCTACCAGTCCCGCGCGCCGGTGCCGGACCTGCTGGAGGACATGACGGTCCTGTCCCAGCTGGACGCCCGCGCGGAAGGACAGCGGCGCGCGCTGGAGTGGTCCGGGTGGCTCACCGTGATTCCCGGCGGGGTGATGGCCATCCTGGCCTACGGCGTGTGGATGGGCTCGATGGAGGCCGAGGATCCGTTCTCGGAGGCGGGCACGCTGCTCCTTCAGGTCACGGGCGTGGTGGGCGGGTTGCTGCTCGTCGCGGGCCTCTGCCTGTTCCTGTGGCGTGCGTCCCTCAAGAGGCGCGACCTGGACAACCGGCGCTACGGCCTGGCCCAGGTGCTGCTCCAGCGCCTTCAGCTGGACCTGGCCCCGGACGCGCCGGTGTGGCTCAAGCTGGACCTGCGCCCGCCCGACCTGCTCGACAAGCGCGTGAGACAGGACATGGTGGGCTGGTGGAACACGGACTTCTTCGTCGACCCGTGGTTCAAGCTGGAGACCCGGCTGGCGGACGGCACCTTCGTGCGGATCCACATGGTGGAGCGGCTCCAGAAGCGCGAGCGCTCCAAGACGAGCGCCAGCGGCAAGTCGCGGACGAAGACGAAGCGAAAGGGCTTCGCGCTGCTGGACGTGTCCGTGCGCGTGAAGCCGCATCGCTTCCCCGGCCTGGAGCGGCTCAAGTCCCGCGCCAGCGCCGCCACGCGCCTGCCCCGCCATATCGAGCTGGAGCGGGTGCGCGTCGCCGCGGACCGGATGTCCCTGCGCGTGCGGCTGTCCGACGACTGGGTGGCGCGGCCGCACAAGGAGGCGGGCGATCCGGAAGCGCCCGCGTTCTGGCGGCAGGCGCTGGCGAAGGACGACGCGTCCCGCACCGCGACGATGATGCTCCTGAGCCTCTACCAGGTGCTGGGCTACGCCCGGCGGCGCGCGAAGCAGCAGGCCGCGCGCCGACGCCGCGGGTCGGTTTGACCTGTCTGGGGGCGACTCCTACGCTGCCTTCCCGCTCGCTCCCGCTGAACAAGGTCCTCCACCGTGGCGCTCGACCCCTCCGCGTTCCAGAAGACGTATGTGTATGAAGCCCGCGCTCCGGTCTCGGAGGTGCTGGCGGACCTGAAGACGCTGGAGGCGCTGGACGCCCGCGTGGAGCAGAAGCGGCGCCGGCTGTGGATCGCCGCCTGGAGCCTGATGGCCTTCAGCATCGGCGGTTGGGCCCTCCTGTCCGCCGTGGTGGTGCAGTTGTCGTACGCGCAGCAGGACGCGCTGGCAGGTCTGCCGTTCCTCGTGGGCGTGGCGAGCTTCGTGGCCGGCATCACGCTCTTCATCATCCGGTCGCTCTCCCGCAGCGCGGACGTGGACAACCGGCGCTACGGGCTGCTGTCCACGCTGCTCCAGCGGTTCCAGGTGGACCTGGACGTGAACGCGCCGGTGGACGTGAAGCTGGACCTGGCGCCGGCGGATGAGGCGCGCAAGTGCGTGGGCAAGCCCAAGCGAGGCCGGTGGGACTGCGAGGACTTCACCGACGCGTGGCTGTCCCTGCACGGCCGCTTCGCGGACGGCACGCACCTGCACCTGTCCGCCGTGGAGCACCTGCAGAAGCGCAAGCGCTACGGCCGCAGCCGCAGCGGCAAGACGAAGGTCAAGACCAAGCGCAAGGGCAAGACGCTGCTCCAGGTGGGGTTGCGCGTGAAGCCGGAGCGCTTCCCCGGACTGGCGGGCCTGGGCGCGAACGCGAAGCGGGCCGCGAGGCTGCCCCCGGGAGTCGCGCTGTCGAAGCTGGACGTGGCCGAGGACCGCCTGTCGATGCGCGCCCTGCTGGCCCAGGACTGGGTGGCCCGGACGCCGAAGCCCGTGGCCGACAAGAACGGGCGGAGGCCTCCCGCGTCCCAGGACGCGTCGCGCGCCGCGACGATGATGCTCCTGAGCCTCTACCAGGTGCTGGGCACCACGCGCCGGCGGAGCGCTCCGCCGGGGCGGCAACAGCCGGTTTGACCTGTCAGAAGGCGCCTCCTACGCTCGCCCGCTCCCGCTGAACAAGGCTTCCCTCCCGTGCCGCTCGACCTCGAAGCCTTCCAGAAGACCCGGGTCTACCAGGCGCGCGCGACCGTGGCGGAGGTGCTGGAGGACCTGCAGGCCCTGGACCCCCGGTCCAAGCGCGCCCCGGAAGAGCCCGACCCCGCCAGCGTCCAGGCGCGCAAGGGCAAGCGCCTCGGGCAGGGGCTGCTGCTCACCGCCGGGGTGTCCTTCGTCATCCTCCGGCTGCTGCCCTCGAGTCAGGAGGGGCTGGCCGCCCTGTTCGGCTTCCTGTGCTTCCTGACGCTGTTGAGCGGCTTCATCGTGCTCCTCGTGTCCTTCATCAACAGGCAGACGGCATCGATGGGGATGTCACTGGACCGGGAGAACCTGTTCGCCGCGCCGCACAAGGAGCCGCGCCGCCAGTTGTTGGCCACGCTGCTCAAGCGCTTCCAGGTGGACCTGGACGCGAACGCGCCCGTGGACGTGAGGATGGACCTGACGTCTCCCACCGAACCCGGCAAGCGCGTCCACCAGGGGAAGCACGGCGCGTGGGACCGCGAGGACTTCAGCGACCCGTGGCTGTCATTGCAGGGCCGCTTCGCGGACGGCACCCAGCTGCACCTGTCCGTGGAGGAGCAGGTGCGGAGGCTGGAGCGCAAGAAGGTCATGCCGCGCAAGGTGAAGCACCAGCGCAAGCAGAGCGGGGTCAGCCTGATGACGGTGGCGCTGCGCGTGAATCCGGAGCGCTACCCCGGGCTCGCGGACATGAACGCGCGCGCGCAGGGCCTCGTGCGGCTGCCTCCCGGCGCCACGTTGAAGCGGCTGCGCGTGGCCGGGGACCGGGTGGAACTGCGCGTCCTGCTGGACGAGGACGGGGTGCCCCGGTCTCCCCGTGCGTCCGGCGAGGACGACAAGAAGACGGATGCGTCGCGCACCGTGACGATGATGCTCTTGAGCCTCTACCAGGTGCTCAACCACTCCAGTTCTTCCCAGGGCCAGCCCGGGAAGGTGAGGTCCACGCCGTGAAGCTTCGTGTCCTGTTCCTCGTGGGCCTCGGCGTGCTCGGGGCCTCCGCCTGTTCGCAGGGGGGCACTCCCTCCTCCAGCGCGACGCCCACCCAGGCGATGTCCGCCACCGGCGCCGCCACTGCCGCCGCCGAGCCGAAGGACGCGGGCGCCAAGCTCAAGTTCAAGGACGGCGATGACCGCGAGCGCTTCTCGCTCAAGCCCAAGGACGACGGCGCCAAGCTCGTGGACGGCGAGGACAAGGAGGTCGCCCGCTACAAGTGGAAGGGCGGCGAGCTCAAGGTGTCCGGTCCGGACGACACGGTGCTGGCCTATGTCACGGGCGGCCCGGACGTGTTCCAGGTGAAGGACGCCGCGCGCTCGGCCGTGCGCTACACGCTCGCGCGCGAGGGCGCCGGGTGGAAGCTCACGGACGCGCAGGGCGCGGTGCTCTACACCGTGGCGGCCGACGGCGGTGGCGCGTCCGTGAAGGGCGCGTCCGGCTTGGAGTCCGTCCACGTGAAGGTGCGCGACGGCAAGCTGTCCCTGCGCGACCCGTCCGGCAAGACGGTGCTCGCCACCAAGCAGCCGGTGCCGCCCGAGGCCGCCGCGTGCCTGGGTTTCGACTCGCTGGACCTGCCCCTGCGCATGGCCCTGCTCTTCCGCCTCCAGTCCCCCGCGGGCGCCGCGTCGCCCTGAGCCTTCCCAAGCCATGTCCCCTTCCTTCCCGTCCGCCGAGCAGTGCCTGGAGACCTCCGGCTTCCTCTTCTCCCACCCGTGTGAGCGCGGGGCGTCCACGCAGTGCACGCGGTGTCAGAAGTCCATCTGCCCGCTGCACATGCGCATGCTCGACGGCGCGGAGACGGTCTGCGTGACGTGCGCGCGCGCCGCCGACAACGGCGACGAGAACCGCGACCCGTCCGACACCTCCACCGACGAGGACGACCCCAGCTACTACTACGAGGACTACGGCTACTACGGCCGTGACGCGTGGCGCGGCTCCGGGGCGTCCTCCTCCCACGACACCAACGACTTCACCGAGGCCGACGGCGAGAGCGTGCGGCGCGAGGACGACGCCTCCTTCGAGGAGGACCTGGGCGGTAGCTGAGCGTGGCCGCGCGACGTCAGCACTGGCGCCTCTACGCGCTCGGCGGAGGCCTGGGCCACCTGACGCGCGCCGCGGCCCTGGCCCGCGCGGCCGTGGCCCGGGGCCATGCGGTGGACGTCCTCACCAACAGCCCGTTCGCCCCAGGCCTGCCCCTGGAGTCGTGGCTGGGCCCCCACGCCACGGTGCACCGGGTGGACGCGCGGCTGGACAAGGCCGCCACCGTGGCGGCGGTGGGCGCGTGGCTCGCGGAGTCCACGCCGGACGTGCTGGTGGTGGACACCTTTCCCCGGGGGCTCGCCGGAGAGCTGGTGGCGCTGCTGCCCACGGTGCGTGCGCCGCGCGTGCTGGTGCACCGCGACCTGAACCCCGTCTACGTGGAGCGCTTCGACGTGGCCGGCGCCGTGGACGCGTTCGACCTGCTCGTCGTGCCCGGGGAGGACGCGCCCTTCGCGCACCATCCGCGCGCGGTGCGCACGGCGCCGTGGCTGCTGCTGGACGCGGACGCGCTGCTGCCCCGCGAGGAGGCCCGGCGGAGGCTGGGCGTGGCGGACGGGGACGCGCGGCCCGTGGTGGCGGTGATGGGCTGTGGCCGTCCGGAGGAGGTGGCGGAGGCCGGGGCGACCGCGGACCGGCTGTGCGTGTCGCTGGAGGAGCGGGCGGCGGTGCGGTGGCTCGTTCCCACGGCGCACGCGCCGGGCCGGGCGGTCTGGCCGGCGCTCGCGGTGATGCGGGGCGTGGACGTGCTGGTGGGGGCGGGCGGCTACAACACCGTGCAGGAGGCCCGGGCCACCGGGACGCCGCTGGTGGCCTGGGCGCGGCCCCGGCTCTATGACCGGCAGGCCCTGCGACTGACGGAGGCGGAGCGGGTGGGGGACGCGGCGGAGCTGGAGGCGAAGGTCCTGTCCGCGCTCCTGCTTCAAGACGGGCCTCGCGCGCGTCCCGCTCCCTGGGTCAACGGCGTCCACGCGGCGGTGGAGGCCATCGAGCGCGTGGCGCGCTAGTGCTTGAAGCCCTGGTGGCCGGCGATCGGCTCGATGCCGTGGGCCATGATGAAGTGGTAGAGCACCTGCGGGTCCTCTTTCGGACCGCCCATCAGCTCCGCCAGGAAGTGGCCCGCCTGCGGATCCGCGTCCGGATCCGGAGAGATGGTGACCTCGGAGACCTCGCGGCCCACCATCACCATCTCGCCCACCAGCGACTTGCCCTTGATGAGCTGGAGGACGTGCTGCCGCTCCTCCTCCATCAGCATCCAGTGGAAGTCGTCATGGTCGAACAGCGTCATGTCGGGGGAGCCACAGCGCAGGATGCAGTTGGTGTGCTCCTGGAGCCAGCGCCAGAAGGCATCGAAGTTCAGCGTGCGGGCCGGTGGTGCGAGCAGATCCATCGGGTGACCTCTTCAAGCAGGGCGGGGCGCCCGGGAAGTCCGGGGGAGGGCGCATCGAGCCGCGTGTCCGTGCTCACTAGCATGGCCGGGCCTTGAGGGGCCGGCTCCTTTTGGGGGCGGCGTCAGCCGTGGGACCGCCCGCATCCGGGGCGCGAATCCACGATATCGGACGCTTGTTGCTCTCCTCAGGAAGAGGGCGGCGACCACGGGGGTTGGCGCGGGCTCGGAGGGAGGATGCCTGAACATGACCGGGTACGTCGGCTGGAGGCCCGCACAGGAGGCGCGATGAGCCTGCGCGCCTTCTTCTCCGCCGTGGTGGGCGGGCTGGTGTTGCTCACGGTGGTCGCCGCTACCTTGCTCGTGGTGCTGACGACCGCCCTGGAGCGCATGGCTTCCACGCTGAGTGAATCCGTGGAGGGCGTCCGTCAGGCCGAGGAGCTGGAGGTGGACCTGCTCGTCCACTCGCGCCTCGTGGTGTTGCCGGGTGCTCCCATCCTCGCGGACCCGTCGCGCGGACGCTCGCCGCCGGAAATCGAGTCCGACCTGCGCCGCCAGATGGTGGAGATGCACGGCACCGCCTCCACCCAGGAGGAGCGCCAGATGGTGGCGGAGGTGCAGACGCAGGTCTACGCCTACCTGCACGCGCAGCAGGCGCCGCTCGGCCCGGGGCTGTCCTCGGCCCAGCATGAAGCGGAGGCCATGGCGGCGCTGAACGAGGCGCTGCGCTCGCTGGAGCGGCTCATCCAGCTCAACGTGGACCAGGCGCAGGAGGCCCGGCAGAGCGCGGCGTACTGGAGCGAGATGGCCGACCTGCTGGGGCTGGTGCTGGGCCTGCTGCTGCTGGCGGCGCTGGTGCTGGTGGCCTTCTGGCTGCGGCGCTTCGCGCTGCGCCCGGTGACGGCGCTGCGGCACGCGATGTCCGGCTTCGGCCGGGGCGGGCGGGAGCTGCGCGCGCCCGAGGAGGGCCCGCTGGAGATCCGCGACATGGCCCGCACCTTCAACGAGATGGCGGACAGCCTCACCCACCAGCAGGAGCAGCAGCTGGCGTTCCTGGCCGGCGTGGCGCACGACCTGCGCAACCCCCTCTCCGCGCTGAAGCTGTCCACCGCGCTGACGGGCCGCGGAGAGGTGACGCCGGAGCGCATGCAGCGCACGCTGGCCCTGGTGCGCCGGCAGGTGGCGCGCCTGGACCAGATGGTGGGCGATTTGCTGGACGCGACCCGCATCGAGGCCGGCAAGCTGGAGCTCCAGCCGGAGGTGCGCGACACGCGCGAGCTGGCGCGCTCCGTGGTGGAGCTGTACCAGTCCGGTGACTCCGGGCACACGCTGGACCTGGTGCTGCCGGACACCGCGGTGCTGGTGCGCGCGGACCCCTCCCGGCTGGAGCAGGTGCTGAACAACCTGGTGAGCAACGCGATCAAGTACTCCCCCGCGGGCAGCCGCGTGGAGGTGTCCGTGCGCGGGGACGGCGAGCACGCGGTGGTGGCGGTGGCGGACCAGGGCATCGGCATGTCGACGGAGGACCTCAAGGGGCTCTTCGTCCCGTTCCAGCGCGCGGGCAACGCGAAGCAGCGCGCCCCCGGGGTGGGGCTGGGGCTGTCGGTGTCGCGGCGGATCATCGAAGCGCACGGCGGCCGCATCGAGGTGGAGAGCCAGCCCGGCCAGGGCTCCGTGTTCCGCGTCCACCTGGCCCGGGTGTCCTCCGCCGGACCGCCGGAGCCGCCCGCGCCCTCCGACGAGGAGGACCCCGCCACGGCAGGTCCTCTCGCGGTGCACTGAAGGCAGGGGCAACCGTTGCCTGAAGCGAGCCCGGGTGACGCGGAGGGATGCGCCCGGGCGGGGCAGGGCGTACCTTGCGGCCCCATGTCAGGAGCCGTCTGGATGATGAAGCGTTCCTACCGGGCCGTGCCGCTGGCCGCCGCCCTGCTGGTGCTGGGAGGGTGCGCGGGGCGCACGCAGACCGAGCCCCCCGTGTCCTCCGCCGAGCCCGTACGGCAGCCACCGTCCTCCGTCGTCCAGTCCCAGGAGGGCGGCTTCAGCGTGACGTTCCCCAGCCCCGTCACCGAGGAGCGGCGCGTGCAGCCCACGGACGTGGGCGAGGTGACGCTGCACACGTTCATCGCCGCGCGCACGCAGGACGACACCGCCTACTACGTCTCCTATACGGACTTCCCGCCCGCGGCCGTGGCGCAGGTGAGCCCGCGCGACGTGGTGGACCGCGCCAGCCAGGGCGCGCTGGAGGCCCTGGGCGCGACCGGCATCACCGCCAGGCCGCTGGAGATGGAGGGCGGCTTCCCGGGCCAGGAGGTGGGGGGCGTGTCCGGTCCGCGCCGCCTCCGGGGCCGCTTCTTCATGGTGGGGCCTCGCCTGTACCAGCAGCTCCTGCTGCACCCGGAGGGGCGTGCGCCGCAGGACGCGGACCGCTTCTTCGACTCGTTCCGGCTGGACCCGGGCGTGGCGGGGCGGCTGGGGCAGCGGGCGGCCGGCGGCTGAGCGCCGTTCCTTCCGTTCCTTCAGTGCAGCGGGGGCACGAAGCGGCGCACCCCGGCGAGCAGGGCCTCGCGGTCGAAGGGCTTGGAGAGCACCTCGCGGATGGCGGGGTGGCGCTCATCGCCGGAGCTGATGGCCACGACGGGCACGTCCGCGAAGCGGGGCTCGCGGTGCAGGATGTCCAGCATCCGCCAGATGTCCTTGCGCGGCGTCCACATGTCCAGGAGCACCAGCCCGGGAAGCGGGTGGGCTCCCAGCCACGACAGGGCCTCGTCACCGCTCCCCGTGGCGACGACGGTGTGCCCTTCGGCTTGGAGGATTTCCACGAGCGCGTCGCACAGGTCGCTGTCGTCCTCGACGAGGAGGAGGGTGGGGGGCGCGCGGCTCATGGGCACCTGACGCATAGGGCAAACACTCCCGGGGTGACAGGGAACATCTGCCGGGTGTGACCGGCAGCGCGGTGCGCTTCAGCGCTCGTCGAACATGGCCTGGAGCACGCGCCACGCGAGCTTCAGTTCGGTACCGGAGCGGGACGCGAGGTAGTCGCAGATCTCCGCCACGCCGTCGGTTCGCTCCGAATCGAACGAGTGGAAGAGGGTCTTCAGCGACACGTCGAGTCCCACGGACAGCTTGCCCAGGGTGTCGAGCGACGGAGAGAACGCACCCCGCTCGATGCGGCGGATGGCATCCACCGACAGGTCACTGCGCTCGGCGAGGGCCTCCTGCGTGAGCGAGCGGCTGTTGCGCATGCCGCGCACGTGGTTGCCAAATCGCCGGTGGAGCTTTGTCCACGTTGTGAGCCGGTTCTTCGCCATGTTCGCGGCGGATAATTTGGGGGCGGCCCGCGCCATGTGAAGGGAGCATGTTCGCGGCCTGACCCTGCATTCGTGCTGGGACGCGGAAAAATCCGTTCTTCCTCGCGCGCGTCCGGCCTGGACGTGCGGTGCTGGACGAAATGCGTGTCAGGGAAACCACGCCGGGGGCGGCCCGTCAGGCGGCCGAGCGTGGGGTCCAGAACATGCGCGTCCCCGGGCTTTCGTCTACGCTCGCGGGCCACATGACGGTTCCCGATGTCTCGCGGGGGCTCCGGCGGGCGGGGTTGCTCGCTGTCCTGGCGGGGGTCCTGCTCCCCGGGTGCGAGTCCCGCATACCCCCTCACCGTTTTCCCCTGACGACGGCTCCCGCGACGGACGCCGTGCCGCCGCCGAAGCCAGGTGCCGCGCGACCCGCGTCTGACGAAGCGGCCTCCGCGCAGCGCGCGGCCGTGGAGGCCGAGCACACGGGGAAGGACGTGGCATCGCCCTCCGTGGTGCCCGCTTCCGCGAGCCTGCCCGCACCGGCGCGAAGCACGCCGCGTCCGGCCGGGCCCTCCGCGTTCCGGGCCCTGCCTCCCATCACCGAGCGTGCCGGTCACCTGCACGCGCTGGCCACTCGGCTGCAAGCACCTGGCGCCACGGTGGAGGCTCCGTGCCTGGAGCCCGCTGGGGGCACGGGCTGTGCGCGGTCCGCGCTGACGCCGTTCTTCACCGCGCTGGACGGGCTCATCGAGAAGCCGGGGACGACGCCCACGGTCATCGCCGCGTTCGGCAACTCGCTCATCGCGGGGGACCGCATCGTGGACGTGGTGCGCGAGGAGCTGGCGGCGGGCTTCGGCAACGCGGGCCGGGGCGTGCTGCTGGTGGACCGCATGGCTCCCTACGGCGGGCGGTCGCGCACGGCCACCGTGAGCAACGGCTGGCAGCCGCGCACGCTGGGCGAGCTGAAGGCGCCGCCGCACTCCTTCGGCATCACCGGCGTGTACCACCTGGCCACCGAGAACCGCGCGCGCGGCCGCTTCAAGCTGGAGGGCGAGCCGCGCGGGACGCTGTGGTGGAAGGACGTGAAGGGCGCGGGCCGCCTCGTCGTATCCGTGGACGGCACGGTGCTCGCGCGCACGGAGCCCCAGGGGGACGGGGCCAGCCGCACCACGTCCTTTGAACTGCCCGCGGGCGCGAAGTGGCTGGACGTCACCGCGGAGGGCAAGGGTGCCATCGTGCAGGGCGTGGTGTTGCAGCAGGACGCGGCCGGCATCGTGCTGGACATGCTCGGCGTTCCGTCCGCGGATGCCACGCTGTACGCCCGGATGGAGGAGGACGCGCTGAAGTCGCAGCTTGCGCAGCGCGACCCGAAGCTGCTGCTCTTCTTCCTGGGTGGCAACGAATCCAAGCGCCTGGAGTGGAAGCGCACGGACCTGCCCACCGTGCGCCAGGACCTGGCCGCGCTCCTGCGCCGCGCTCGCGCCGCCGCGCCCGGCAGCGCATGCCTGGTGGTGGGTCCCATGGACGCGGTGCAGGACGGCCATGCGAAGGGCAAGCCCCTGACGCAGCGGCCATTCCTGGAGGCCGCCATCGGCGCCGAGCGCGAGGTGGCGCTCGCCGAGGGCTGCGGCTTCTTCGACCTCTACACGGCGATGGGCGGCGCGGGTTCGCTCGCGCGCTTCCATCAGGCGGGGTTCATGCACGACGACCTGGTGCATCCGCGCGGTCATGGCCTGGACCTGTTGGGGCAGCTGGTCGCGGACGCGCTGCTGGCGGGATGGGTGAACGAGGGCGCGGTGCCTGCACCGGCGCTCACGGTCACGCGAGAGGATGCACCGGCCGGCGGTGAAGTCCGCCAGACCGCGGAGGCGGTGCCATGAAGCGGCTCTTCGTCGCGCTGTGGTTGTTGCTGGAGGCAGGGCCCGCGTTCGCGCAGGCACCCGCCGCGTCCGTCGCGAAGCCGGAGGCCGCGCCGTCCGAGCCCGTCGCGAAGCCCGCGTCCCCGCCGGAGTCCAGCGCGAAGGTCGCGCCGGACGCGAAGGCCTCCGAGTTCCCTCCCGAGGTGCAGCGCGCGCTGGACGCGCTGGTGCGCGCGGACCTGAAGCAGGGGCCCACGGCGGGCCTGTCCGTGGGCGTGATGCGGGGCGGCCAGCGGTGGATGAGCGGCTACGGCTACCGCGACCTGGCGAAGAAGCTGCCCGCCACGGTGCGCACCACGTACCGCATGGCGTCCATCACCAAGTCCTTCACGGCGGTGGCCGTGATGCAGCTGGCGCAGGCGGGCAAGCTGGACCTGGACGCGGACATCCACACGCTGGTGCCCGAGTACCCGGTGAAGCAGTGGCCGGTGACGGTGCGGCAGCTCCTGGGCCACCTGGGCGGCGTGCCCACCTACGACAGCCCGAGCGCTGGCAACAACACGAAGCCGGTGACGACGAAGGAGGCCATCGGGTTGTTCGCGGACCGGCCGCTCATGTCGGAGCCGGGGACGCGCTACCTGTACACGACGTGGGGCTTCAACCTGCTGGGCGCGGCGGTGGAGACAGCGTCCGGCCAGTCCTACCGCGAGTACATGCGCGACCACGTCTTCGGGCCCGCGAACATGAGCCACGCGGACGTGGATGAAATCAGCACGCGCGACGCACAGCAGGCGGTGGGCTACCGCGTGGCGGGCGCCGCGCTGAAGCCGTCGCGCTTCCTGGACGTCACCAGCCGCTTCGGTGGCGGCGGCACGCGCGCGACGGTGGAGGACCTGCTGGGCTTCGCGCGCGCGGTGCTGGACCACACGCTGGTGACGCGCGAGACGATGGGCCGCATGCAGGCCACGATGGTGACGCGCGACGGCCACATCACCGACTACGGCATGGGCTTCGCGACCTATCCGCTGCGGGGCCACTACATCGTGGCGCACGCGGGCGGGCAGCCGGAGACGACGACGCTGCTGGTGCTGCTGCCGGCGGAGGACACGGCCATCGCGCTCGCCACCAACGTGGAGGACGAGGCGAAGCGGCTGCGCCGGCTGTCCATCCGGTTGATGGAGACGGTGCTGGACGAGGGCGCGCCGGCCCGGGGCGGCCACTTCACGGACCCCGTGGACGCGGTCGTCTACGAAGGCATGGGACGGCTGGCGAGCTACGGGCTCGCGTACCACGACTGGGCCACGCGCGGGCCGGGCACGCTGCCGCCGGAGACGGACCTGGCGGGGGCGTTCACGAAGGTGTCCGCGCTCTTCGACCGGGCGGCCATCGCCCGGGACGGCCGGGGCGCCATGGAGCGCATCCGCGGCGCGCACGAGCCGCGCGCCGAGTCGCTCTTCATCCGCGTGGGCGCGCACATGGCGGCCACGGTGGAGAAGGCGATGGGCGCGGAGCGGCTGCGCGCGTACCGGACGCAGGGCGCGGCGGGCTTCTTCGCGGACTACCTGGCCGCGTGCGAGACGCTGAAGTGCCCGGACGCGGAGCGCTTCAGCCCGGCCGTGCGCGGCGACGTGGCCCGCTTCGTCGCGGGGTGGAAGCGCGCGGAGGTGCCGGCGCTCAAGCGCACCCGCCTGGAGGCGGCGAAGGATCCGGAGCGGCTGTGGCCCTCGCTGAAGGAGGCGGCGGTGCGCGCCCCCGCGGTGCGGCCGGACTACACGGATGAGCTGCTGACGCTGGCGGACCGCGCGAAGCGCAAGCCCACGGACCGCATGCGCTGGCTGGAGCGCGCGACGGAGCTGCATCCGGAGTCGATGGACGCGCACCTGGCGCAGGCGGTGGGGTTGATGGAGGCGGACCGCGAGGCGGAAGGGATTCCGCACGTGCGAGAGGCATTCGAGACGCCGGAGGGGTCGCTGGTGTTGTCGCCCTCGGGCTTCCTGAAGCGGCTGCTGGACACGCGTTCGCCGAAGGTGGCGCGGGGCCTGTTGCGAGCGGCGGTGACGCTGCACCCTGACGCGCCGGAGTTGTGGGACGCGCTGGCGAAGCGGGAGCGGGCCCTGGGTGACGCGGGCGCGGCGAAGACGGCGCAGTCCCAGGCGAAGCGCGCCCGCCAGGCCCGGGCCGCCCAGGAGGCCCGGGCTCCGAAAACAACGGGCGTCACGGCCCCGGCGGGGAACGCCCCGGCCCAGGACAAGGCAGGGAGCACGTCCCCCTCGGTGCCCGTGGATCCGGAGTCGGCTCCGGAGCCGTAGCGCCCGCGCACCGGGCGTCGCGGGGGAGCACGTCGTCCAAGCCCCCGGGCCTCCACGCTCTCCCCACGGATGAGAAGGTGAGAACCCTGCGGGGACCTCCCGTCCGCGCCGGACCCTGCGAACTGGTCCGACAGTCGGACCAGTTGAGGACCGTGACCGGGGAGAGGCTGCTCCGGCCGGGCCGTGCGAACTGGTCCGACAGTCGGACCAGTTGAAGACCGTGACCGGAGGAGGGGCTGCTCCGGCCGGACCGCGCGAATGGGTCCGACAGTCGGACCAGCTGGAGGACCGTGACCGGGGAGGGGCTGCTCCGGCCGGACCCTGCGAACGGGTCCGACAGTCGGACCCGTTGGGAGCACCCCGCCGGGCGGCGGGGACCGCATCGATGGCCACGTGCGTCACGGGGCCCGGGCCGTGCGAGGATGCGCGGCGATGACGCCTTCCTGTCCTTCCTGTCAGGCCCCCTTCACCCCCGGCGCGGAGACGTGCGGGCGGTGCGGGGCCTCGCTGCTGGTGGCCGCGGCTCCCGGCGCGGTCGACCCCGTCTGCGCCGTGCACCCTGAGTGGCTGAGCGTGGCCACGTGCCCCCGCTGTGGTGCGTTCGCCTGTGCCCGCTGTCTGCGCCGGGGCCATGAGGGCGCTGTCTGCGCCACCTGCTTCGAACGTGAACCCCTGGCTCCGCTGCCGTGGGACCAGCGCGAGGAGCTGGGAACGCTCAAGGCGTTCTGGCGGACGTGCTTCGGCATGTTGATGCGGCCCACGGAGCTGCTCCGAGGCGTCAACCCCGACGCGCCCGTGGGCAGCTCCATGCTGTTCGTGTTCCTGTCCGCGATCGCGGGCTTCCTGACCACGGGCCTCGTCTACACCGCCGTCATGGGCCTCATCATGGGGCTCGCTCCGGAGACGGACACGAACGGGGCGGATCCAAAGACCGTGAAGCTGTGGATGATGGTGGGCATGGCGACCTGGATGGTGCTCATGCCCGTGTTCAGCACCGGCATGACCCTGGTGACCGCGGGCCTGGACCACCTCATCCTCCGCATCGGCGGCGTGGAGCGAGGCTTCTCCGTGACGATGCGCGCGCACGCCATCTCCCAGGCGCCGTACATCGTCGGCGTGATTCCCTTCATCGCCGTGTACGCCGCACCCTTCTGGGCCATGGGTCTGCGGGTCGTCACCTACCGCACGCTGCACCGCACCAGCTGGGGCACGGCGGTGGCGGGCGCGCTCCTGGCGCCCGTGCTCTCCTGCTGCCTCTGTGGCGGCGTCTACGGCGCCATCATGTTCGCGGCCATCAAGAGCTCGGGACAGGGCTGACCCTGCGCCGCACCCACGCCTACGGTTGCCCGGACGCCGCCGTGGCGCCGTGCGGCACCAGCGAGCCCGGCTCCGGCCAGAAGCGCGCGCCCCAGAGCCCATCGAAGGACGCCGCCAGGCGCCGCGAGCCCAGGTCGTAGACGCGCGCCTGCGTCGCCCCCGCGAGCAGCAGCAGGTCCCCACGCGCCATCGCACGCACGGGGCTCCGCGCGGGCAGGGCGAGGCCCTCGGGCTCCGCCAGGTGGCCGTCCTCCACCTCCCAGCGCACCGGCATCATCAGCGCGGTCTGCTCGCCCGTGGTCTGCCACGCGAACAGGGGACCGCCCCGCGACTCCACGCGCGCCCAGCCGCCGAACACGTCGTGCCCCCGGTGCGGCACCACCGCGTCCAGCCGGATCGCGTCCTGGCTGCCTTCGTCCAGCCCCTGCGCCGCCAGTGCATCCGAGTCCCCGGACACCGTGGAGGACACCAGCATCTCCGCCGTGGCCAGCGCGAACACGGCGTCCGCGTCACCGCGCGTCGCCACTGTCTCGATGCGCTTCCACGTCCCCGCCTCCAGCCGGTACGCGTGCGCGAGCCCCGCGCCTTCGTCCAGCTCCGGAATGGGGATGCGCCGGCCCTCGAAGAGGAAGGCGTCGTCGCGCCGCACCAGCTCGCCCGTGTGCGCCGTCAGCGCCACCAGCCTCCCCGCGGAATCAAACCCCACCGCGCCCGTCAGCCCTTCCTCCGGCAACAGCTGCGCCACGCCCTGCCCGGACGTCAGGTCCACCGTCCACACGCGCCCGGGGCCCCGAGCGCTGCCGGCCGGGTCGCGCACCGCCGCGTGCTTCCCATCCGCGCTCCACGCCAGCTGAAGTCCGTCACACGCCGCGTCCACCGTGACCAGCGCCCTGCGTCTGCCGTCCGACTCCAGGCGCAGCCACGTACAGCCCGACGGCGCCGCGTCCTGGAGCACTGACAGCGAGAACGGCGCCACCTTCACCCGCGCCACCTCCGGCGCGGCCGGGGAAGCCTCCGGGGGCTTCTGGCAGGCGCTCACGAGGAGCAGGGCGCTGAAGAGGCTCGAGGTGCGGACCATGTTGAAGTTCTCCCGGAAAAAGACGACGTCCACGGAATATGTCAGAGCCATGGGTGCGGGCGGAAGCCACCTGGAGCCCACATCCGAAGGGCCACGTTGAATCCTTCAATCCCTGCTCAAATTCGGCTTAGCGCGTCATCCTGTAAAAGTTAGGAAACCGTGATTTCCACTATAGACGATTGAGAAGCTTGGTCATATCCAACGTGGACATCCCTCCCGCCTTCCCTGGCGCTCGTCGCGTGGCTTCGCGAGCGTCTCCAGAGGTGTCACATGGTGACTGTCGAGCTGGATATCTTCTCGGGGCGTCCCAATCCGCGGTGGGCGTTGACGGAGCGCGAGGCCCGGCAGCTGACGGAGCGCATCCGCGCGGACCGGTCGCTGCTGCTGCCGCTGGACGCGGAGACGGGCGGTCTGGGCTACCGGGGCTTCATCGTGCGCGCCGAGGACACCGGCATGGCGGACGACTGGAAGCGTCTGGGATTGCCGCCGGTGGTGCGCCTGGGCGGCGCGTTCCAGCCGGAGGCGGCGGAGAGCTCGCGCTTCCTGCTGCACTCGGCGGAGGGCGCGCGACTGGACCTGCGTGACCCGGGCCCGGTGCTGGCGGAGGCGGAGTCCGTCATCCTCCAGTCCCTGGACGTGCAGGGCGTGATGACGCTCTGCAGCCCGGCGGCGCTCTCCAGCGACACGGACTTCAGCTTCTGGAACGGGGCCGCGAACGTCGGCTCCAACAACTGCTACAACTTCGCGAGCAACCTGCGCACCAACACCTTCGCGCAGCCGGGGCGTGCGGCGGGGGCCATGTACACCAGCATCAGCTGTTCGGCGGTGGGCACCGGGGCGCTGCGGGACGGCTGGCAGACGACGTGCCGGACGGACGCCAACTACAACGTCTGTCTGGTCATCTGGCCGGGCTACGACTACCACTGGTACCGCTACTGCGCGAACAGCCACTGGTGCCACAAGCCGGGCGGGACGGCGGCGCGCAACTACGACAACGCCAACCAGCTCATCCTCAATCCGGAGACGTGCGACCGGGGTGGCTACACCGTGTTCTGCGGTTACTACCGCGGCTTCAACGTGGCGGTGTCGTGAAGCGCTCACAGCGAGGCGTCTGGGTGGCGGCGGGCCTGGGGCTTCTGGGAGCCTGGGCCTGTGCGACGGGCGGTGCTCCGGCGGACGGGCCGGGCGTGGAGGAGAAGTCCATGGCGTCAGCGGCTCGGGCGAGCGTGGATGTCTTCAGCGGCCGGGAGCCGCCCACCTGGATGCTGTCCGGCGAAGAAGCGCGCGCCCTGCGCGAGGCGGTGGACGCGCTGCCGGAAGGGACGCGGCCCCTGCCGGACGTGGGGCTGGGCTACCGGGGCTTCACGGTGACGTGGGCGGACGGCGCGCGGGCCACGGTGTACCGCGACGTCGTGGAGTTCGTGTCGGATGGGCGCGCGCAGCTGCGCGAGGACACGGCGCGGGCGGTGGAGGAGCGGTTGTTGTTGGGGTCCAGGCCGCACCTGGATCCAGAGCTGTTCACGGTGGTGGCGTCACAGGTGCAGGCTGCTCAACCCTGAAGCTTTTCAAGCGAAGGAGCGTGTCATGTCGGAAGACTCGAACCGCCGGAACTTCCTCAAGGCGATGGGTTTGACCGCCGTCGCGGCCGTGGTGCCCATGGGGTTGGGCGCGGCCCGCGTGGCCGGCGCGGCCCCGGCGGTGTCCGGAGGCTCGGGCGCGCTGGAGCTGTGGCTCCTGGACACCGGCGCGGGCGTGCTGGACGCGGGGCTCTACGGCTCCGCGCGGCAGGACCTGGTGGCGGCCGTCCAGGCGCGCGGTGAAGCGCTGCCGTACTGAACGCGGCGCACGCGGGGCCCGCGCCTACAGCGACATGTACGCGCGGGCCGCGGGCACGGAGTAGAACCTGTCCTCCGGCAGCACGTACGCGGTGAGCTTGCCGCCGTAGACGCAGCCGGAGTCCAGCCCCACCGCGAACGGGTGCCGCTGCAGGCCGCGCATGGCGTCGTGGCCGAAGATGACCAGCTCCGGGCCCCTCCACAGGCTGCCCCACGGCTCGCCCGCCTCCAGCCGCTTCGACGGCGTCCCGTCCGCCGCGATGCTGCGCAGGTTGAAGAGGAACTCCTCCTTCTGCTCCGTGAGCGGCACGCCCGGCACCAGCCCCGCGTGCACCGCCAGCACGTTCAGGTCCGCCAGGTGCAGGTAGGACGGCAGCCGCTCCATCCAGGCCCAGTCCGCGGGCGTCAGCGTGTCCAGCACCTGCCGGTGCTCCGGCTTGAGCTTCTTGCCCTTCGACGCATGGCCCCCGTGCCAGCGCAGCACGTGCGCGTCGTGGTTGCCCTTCACCGCGTGGAAGCCGTGCTCGCGCGCCCGCCGCACCACGCCCGCCGAGTCCGGCCCCTTCGCCACCAGGTCGCCCACCAGCACCACCCGGTCGCCGGGCGTCCAGTCACACGCCTTCAGGAGCGCGTCCAGCTCGGCGGAACAGCCGTGCACATCTCCGATGAAGAGCGTTCGCATCTCCCTCCTCTTTAACGCACTGTCCGGAAATGCCCCGCCCGGATTCTCGGGCCCCTCGTGGACGGACGAGGCCTCGCGCGCCGCGTTACTACTCGGCCTTCGTGCGCAGCAGCCGGCTCAAGCTCACGTCCAGCTGGCTGGAGATGAGCCGCAGCACGCTGTCCAGCTGCGAGCGCGTCAGCCGCAGCCGCTCCGTCAGCCGCTGCCGCGTCCCGTCCAGCAGCTCCTCCTGCGCGCCCACCACCCACCGCGCGGCCGTGGAGCGGTGCACCCCGTACAGCGCCCCCAGCTGGTCGATGCCCAGCCCGTCCAGGTACTTCAGCCGCAGGAAGTTGCGCTGCCGCGCGGACAGGGCCGCCAGCGCCGCCTGGAAGGACGCGGCGAACTCCGCGCGGTACGTCTGCTTGAGGTACGCGAGCTCCGGGTCGTCCCCCGGCGCCACCAGCATGGACAGGTCGCCGTCCTCCGACTGCGCCTGCCCGGAGCGCTGCCGCTGCCAGTCCAGCGCCAGCCACAGCGCCGCCGCGCGCACCCAGCCCGCCAGCGGCCCGGTGCCCGGGTACGCCGCCAGCCGCGCCGGAGCCTCCGCGCTGCCCACCAGCATCCGCTGCCGGAGCGCCTGGCGCACCTCGTCCAGCCCGGCCGGGGGCAGCTTCAGCCGCGCCACCGCCGCGTCCACCTCCGGCATCAGGCGCTGCTCGAACGTGGCCAGCGCCGCCGGCAGCCCGTCCGCCGCCGCCCGGGCCAGGTACACGTCCGCCATGTGCAGCCGGCCCCAGGCCTCCTCGTGGCCGTCCGCGGGGACCAGCCGCGCCAGGTGCGCCGCGAAGCGCGGGCCCTCCAGCGGGATGTCCGGCCAGGATTGACGGGCCGCGTCCAGGGCCTGGGCCAGCCGCTCCTGGAGGACGGAGACGGCGTCCGCCGGCTCGGTTCTTCCTCGGGCGGTCATGAAGGCCTGGGCTAGGGGCAGGTCCGGTGCGGCCACGGGAGCGGACACTAGCACCGGCCCCTGTCGCGCCGCCGGGTCACCCGACATGTCGCGCCCTTCCTCCCACCTGTCAGGTGTCCCCCGGCACACGCTCCAGGCCACGCGTGTCCACCCGCGCACGCCCGCCCGGCCGTGTGGGGCTCCCCCTCTTGCCCTCGTCCGCCCGAGCGGCATCCAGCCGGCGTCCCGCCCCCCGTGGCCCTCCGGCCACGGCCGTCCATGGCCTGCGCTTTGCTGGTAGAGGCGGAAGGGACGTGGGCTGGTGCGGAGGTGTGAACGTGGATGAAGTCGGTGTGGGGCTCGGTGGCGGGCTCGGTGGCGGGCTCGGGGCCGGGCCCGGTGACGCGGCGTACTCCTCGTGGCTGGAGGTGAGCGCATCCCACCTCAAGCACAACGTGGCGGCGTTCCGCGCGCTGGAGTCCTCCGGTCCCACGCCCCGGGCGCTGGGCGCGGTGCTCAAGGGCAACGCCTACGGCCACGGCCTGGCGCAGGTGCTGCCCCTGGTGCACGCGGGCGTGGACGTCCTCTACTTCATCGCGCCGCAGGACTCGCTCACGGTGCGCGCGCACGAGTCCGCGCACGGGCTGTCTGCGCGGCAGGTGGTGGTGCTGGGCGCGGTGGCCCCGGAAGAGGCCGTCGTGCTGGCGCGCGAGGGCATCGACGTGGTGGTGGCGGACCGCTCCTGGGCGGACGCGGTGCCTTCCTTGCGCGCGGCGAAGCTGGTGCGCCCCCTGCGCGTGCACGTGCACATCGACACGGGCCTGGGCCGCGAGGGCTTCACGTTGGATCAGCTGCCGCGGGAGACGCAGTTCCTCGCGGACGCGCCGGACGTGTTCGAGCCGGTGGGCGTGCTCAGCCACTTCGCCAACACGGAGGACGTGACGGAGCAGGGGTACGCGCTGGCGCAGTTGGACGCGTTCGAGACGGCGCTGGGGCACCTCACGGCGCAGCTGAAGCCCGCGAAGCCGTTGCAGCGGCACATCGCCGCGAGCGCCGCGGCGCTGGTGCTGCCCCGCGCGCGCTACGAGGCGGCGCGGGTGGGCATCTCGCTGTATGGCCTGTGGCCCTCGCCGGAGACGCGGCTGTCGGCGCGGCTGGTGCTGGGCGAGTTGCCGCTGCTCAAGCCGGTGCTGTCGTGGCGGTGCAAAAGCCAGGTGGTGAAGTGGCTGCCGGCGGGCGCCTACGTGGGCTACGGCTGCACGTACCGCTGCCCGGAGCCCACGCGCCTCGCCGTGTTGCCGGTGGGCTACTACGACGGCTATCCAAGGCTCGCGTCCGGCAAGGCGCACGTGCTGGTGAACGGGCGGCGGTGCGCGGTGCTGGGCCGCGTGATGATGAACCACCTGATGGTGGACGTGACGCGCGCCACGTCCGACGAGCGCCCCGTGACGGCCACGCTCCTGGGACGCGACGGCGAGGAGTCCGTGTCCGCCGAGTCCCTGGCCGGCTGGGCGCAGACCATCCACTACGAGCTGGTGACACGCCTGGGCGCGCACCTGCGCCGCGTCGTCGTGGAGTAGCGCGCTACTTCGGAGGCGTGCCCTCGGTGAGTCCCGGCGACGGCGCCGTCACGAGCGCCGGGGGCTGCACCTTCCAGCGGCGGTGCAGCCACAGCCACTGCTCCGGATGCCGGCGGATGGCGCGCTCCATGGCCGCCGTCACGCGCGCGGTGTGCTCGGTGATGGGGTCCGCGCACTCGCCGGGCTTCGGCGGGAGGATGGGGCCTTCCACCTCCAGCCTGTAGCGCGCGCCCGGGCCGGGTGGCCGCACGCCCATCACCACGAACACCGGCACGCCCGTGCGCTCGGCGGCCACCGCCATCGCGGGCGTCGTGGACGCGAGCCGGCCGAAGAAGGGCACGAACACCGCGGACTTCGCGGGCAGCGCCTGGTCCAGCAGCATGTACGCGGACTCGCCGCGGTTCACCGCGTCGGTAATCTCCTGGATGGCGCCCTTCGGGTAGATGAGCCCCGCGCCCGCGCCCAGCCGGTTCACCGCGATGCGCGTGTTCAGCGCGCCCTTGAGCGGACGCACCAGCGCGTTGAGCGGCACGCCCCAGCGGATCAGCATCTGGCCCACCAGCTCCCAGTTGCCGAAGTGCGCCGTCACCAGCAGCGCGCCCTTGCCCGTGGCCACGTGCGCCTTGAGCGCCGCCCACGCCTCCTCGCCTTCAATGCCCTGCTGGTCCCAGTCCGGCGTCATCCGGTCCCCGGACGGCAGGGACTCCACCACCACGCGCGCCATGGTGAGGTACGCGCCGCGAGCGATGTCGCGGCGCTCCGCTTCACTCTTCTCCGGCATCGCCTGCGCCAGGTTGTCCAGCGCCACCTTGCGGCGGATGCCCAGCGTGTAGGCCAGCTTCGCCACGAAGCGTGCGAGCGCATCCCGCGCCGCCGGGGACAGCCACGTGAGCAGCGCCCAGACGCCGCGCGTCAGGAACGCCACGATGGGACCCGGCGGCGACCCGATGATGCGGCGCAGGTGCTCCGGCGGCCTTTTCCCCTCGGGAGGGGTGTTCGTTTGCGATGGCAGCGGATGCGAAGAGAGGGGAGCGGACACGGCGGCGCACTCCATCGCGAACACGACCTGACAGCAAGGCCACGCGTCGCTCGCTCGTCGCTACCTTGCCAGGCTGCTCTGGTCCACACTGCGCGGCCATGCCCAACCTGCTCCGTCCGGTGGCCCTGGCCACCGCAACCTTCCTTGCGGCATGCGGTGCCCGTCAGGGTAACGCTCCCGCTCCCGGTGCCGTGGAAACGCCGCCCGCCGTTCAGGCTGCCGCCGCGCCCACTCCCCCCACGCTGCGGCTGCCGGATGACGTGCGGCCCACGAAGTACGCCATCGTCCTGAAGATGGATCCGAAGGCGGAGACCTTCGAAGGCACCGTCGACGTCATGCTGGAGGTGGCCAAGGCCACGAACGTCATCTGGATGCACGGCAAGGGCCTCATCGTGAAGGAGGCCACGCTGGAGCAGGCCGGCGTCACGCGGACGCTGAAGGCCTCCTCCGCCGGCGAGGACTTCCTCGGCCTGACGCTGGACAAGCCCCTGGCCGTGGGCGGCGCGAAGCTGCACCTGACGTACACGGGCACCGCGTCCGAGCGCGAGACGTCCGGCGCCTTCCGCGTCAATGAGGGCGGCGACTGGTACATCTACACGCAGTTCGAGCCGCTGGGCGCGCGCCGCGCCTTCCCGTCCTTCGACGAGCCCGGCTTCAAGGTGCCGTGGCAGCTCACCTTCCACGTGCCCGAAGGCAACGTGGCCGTCACCAACACGCCGCAGCTCGCGGACGAGAAGGGCGCGGACGGCTGGCTCATCTACCGCTTCGCCCCCACGCAGCCGCTGCCCAGCTACCTCATCGCCTTCGGCGTGGGCCCGTTCGACTTCCTGCCCGCGCGCGACTCGGGGCAGAAGCAGGTGAAGACGCGCATCATCACGCCGCGCGGCCGGGCGGCTGAAGGCGCCTGGGCCGCGAAGGTGACGCCCGAAATCCTGGAGCGCCTGGAGGCGTACTTCGGCATCCCCTACGCGTACGAGAAGCTGGACGTGCTCGCCGTTCCGCTGATGGGCGGCGCCATGGAGAACCCGGGCCTCGTGACGTTCAACTCGCGCCTCGCCCTGGCGAAGCCGGAGGAGGACTCCGTGGGCCGCCAGCGCGCGTTCGCGGGCACGCAGGTGCACGAGCTGGCGCACCAGTGGTTCGGCGACCTGGTCACCATGGCGTGGTGGGACGACCTGTGGCTCAACGAGTCCTTCGCCTCGTGGATGACCCCGCGCATCCTGGAGACGTACCAGCCCACGTGGGACGCGCCGGTGGAGCGCGTGCAGGACCGCAACGGCGCGCTGGACGCGGACAGCCTGGTGGCCGCGCGCTTCATCCGCCAGCCCATCAAGGACGCGGGTGACATCCAGAACGCCTTCGACGGCATCACCTACGGCAAGGGCAGCGCGGTGCTGGCCATGACGGAGACGTGGCTGGGCCGCGACGTCTTCCAGAAGGGCATCCAGCGCTACATCCGCGCGCACGCCGGGAAGAACGCCACCGCGAAGGACTTCCTGGACGCGCTGTCGCAGGAGTCCGGCAAGGACGTGGCCCAGGTGATGAACAGCTTCCTGGACCAGACGGGCGCGCCCTTCATCACCGCGACCCTGCTGTGCGACGGCGGCAAGCCGCGCGTGGCCCTCACCCAGCAGCGCTACGTGCGCCTGGGCTCCAAGGCCCCGGACGCGCAGTCGTGGAAGGTGCCGGTGTGCGTGAAGTACCCGGGCGCCGGCAAGGACGCCACCGCGTGCACGCTGATGACGGAGGAGAAGGCGGAGGTCGCCCTGACGGAGGCCAAGGCGTGCCCGGCGTGGGTGTTCCCCAACGCGGACGGCGCGGGCTACTACCGCCTGCGGCTGGCGGACGACACGCGCGCGAAACTGATGAAGTCCGGCCTGACGAAGCTGTCCCGCGCGGAGCGCGTGGTGCTGCTGAGCGACTCGCTGGCCCTGGCGCAGGCGGGGCTGATGCCCGCGGCGGAGGCGCTGCCCCTGCTCACGGGCGTGGCGGAGGACCCGGACCGGCAGGTGCTGGAGGCGGGCCTGGAACTGATGGACCTGGTGTCGTCGCGGCTGCTCACGGAGGCACAGGACGCGGACCGCGCCCGCTACGTGCGCGACACCTTCGGGCCGCGCGCGCGCAAGCTGGGCTTCAAGCCGCGCACGGGTGAGAGCGAGGACCTGCGCCTCTTGCGCCCGCGCCTGCTGGAGCTCGCCGGCAACGAGGGCCATGACCCGAAGCTCGTCGCCGAGGCGCGCACGCTGGCGGACCAGTGGCTCAAGGACCGCAACGCGGTGGCTCCGGACGTGGTGGGCGCGGTGCTCTCCATCGCCGTGGAGCACGGGGACGCGGCCCTGCACACGAAGCTGATGGAGGCCCTGCGCGCGGAGAAGAGCCGCTACCAGCGCCAGCAGCTGCTGGGCGGTCTGTCCCACGTGACGGACCCGAAGCTCGTGAAGGCGAACCTGGAGCTGCTGCTCGACCCGAAGCAGGACGTGCGGGAGAACCTGTGGCTCCTGATGGGCGCGTCGCGCGACTCGCGCACCCGTGACACCGCGGTGGAGTTCGTGAAGGCGAACTTCGACACGCTGGTGGGCACCGGCGACAAGCCGGGCCTCCTGCCCGAGGGCATGGGTTCCCGGCTGCCGTACATGGCCGCCGGCTACTGCGACGCGGGCAAGCGCCAGGAGTTCGCCACGTTCTTCGAGAAGCGCACGGACAAGGTGCCCGGCTCCGAGCGCGTGCTGCGGCAGGTGCTGGAAATCGTCGACCAGTGCGTCGCGCTGAAGGAGGCCCAGGGCGCGAGCATCGGCGCGTTCCTGACGGGCAAGCCGGCGAAGACGCCGCAGGCGCCGCCCGCGCCCCGGTAGTCACCTGAAACGACGCCGGGTCCGCGTGACATGCACGCGGACCCGGTGGGTGATGCCTTCGTCGCGAAGGGAGCGGACTACTTCCGGCCGCGCGACATGAAGGACATGAAGGCTTCCTTCGCCTCGTCGGAGGCCAGGCGCTGGACGAACTCGGCGCCTTCGCGCTTGAGGGCCGCGTCCACCCCCTCACGCAGCGGGCCGCGGATGAGCGCCTTGGTCACCTTGAGCGCCTGGGCGGGACGCTGGGCCAGGGCGCGGGCGCGCTCGGTGGCCACTTCCTTCAACTGCGCCTCCGGGACGGCCTTGTTGATGATGCCGGCGCGCAGCGCGGTGGCCGCGTCGAACGGGTCTCCGAAGAGCAGGAGCTCCGACGCCAGCGCGAAGCCCGCCGCGCGCGGCAAGAGCAGGCTGCTGGCGCCTTCCGCGCACAGGCCCAGGTTGACGAAGGGCATGCTGAAGCGCGCCTTCTCCCCGGCCACCACGTAGTCGCAGTGCAGGAGCATGGTGGTGCCGATGCCCACCGCCGCGCCCTCCACCGCCGCGAGCACGGGCTTGCTCAGTCCGGCCAGGGCGCGCAGGTACTGGAACACCGCGCTGTCCTCGCCCGTGGGCGGGTGCTCCAGGAAGTCGCCAATGTCGTTGCCCGCCGTGAACGCGCCGCCCGCGCCGGACAGGAGCACCACCCGCACGTCGTCGCGGCGGTCCGCTTCCTGGAGGGCGGCGGTGGCCGCTTCGTACATGGCGTGGGTGAAGGCGTTCTTCTTCTCCGGCCGGTTGAAGGTGACGGAGAAGACCCCGGCGTCGAGCTGCGTCAGAAGCGTGTCGGACATGGCCGGGCAGACTAACGCGCGTCGGGCCGCAGTGCGCGCAAGAGCAGCGGGGCCAGCGTCACCACCTGGTGGGGGAAGGGCAGACTCTGGTGGGGTTCCACACTGTCCGTGCAGACCAGCCGCTTCACCGGCACCCCGTGCAGGCGCTCCATCGCGGGGCCCACCAGCAAGGCGTGCGTGGTGGCGAGGATGAAGTCGTCCACGCAGCCCTCGCCCTTCAGCTCCTTCGCCGCCGCCGCCAGCGTGCCGCCCGTGGACACCATGTCGTCCACCAGGATGGGGCGCATGCCGCGCACCTGGCCCAGCAGGCCCAGCGTCTCCACGTCGTTGCCGCTCAGCCGCGCCTTGTGCACCACCGCCCACGGGCGGCCGAGCAGCTTCGCCAGCGCCTCCGCCCGCTTCACCGCGCCCAGGTCCGGCGCCACCACCACGGTCGTGTCGGTGACGTGGGAGCGCAGCGCGTCCGCCAGCAGCGGCAGCGCGGACAGGTGCTCCAGCGGGGCGCCGAAGCAGCCCTCCAACGCCGGGTTGTGCAGGTCCACGGTGAACACCCGCGTGAAGCGGCCATGGGACACCATGTCGGCCACCAGACGGCCGCCCAGGGGCTCACCCGCCCGGGCCCGCCGGTCCTGGCGCGCGTAGCCCACGTAGGGAATCACCGCCTCCAGGGAGGCCGCGCCCGCCCGCCAGCACGCATCCGCGAGCAGCAGCAACTCCAGCAGGTTCTCCCCCACGGGCGGGGTGGAGGACTGGAGGACGACGACGCGGCGGCCCCGGACCTCCTCCGGGGGCACCTCGATGTGCAGTTCTCCATCCGGAAAGCGCTCCCGCTTCACCCCCACCGGATCCGCGCCGGACGCCTGGGCGAGCGCACGGCCGAGGTGGGGACTGGCACTGCCGACGACGAGGGCGAATGGCGTCATGGGCCCCACCCTAGCGCGGGATTTGCTCGCGGTGCCCTGGCCTCCCGGGCATCCCGCCAGGAGAGCCGCTGACCGTGCCTCCGCCGCCGCGTCGCCGAGGCAACAACACCTTCCGGAAGTGGAGGCTTTCCAATGCGTTTCCGGGACAGGGCGGAGGCGGGACAGAAGCTCGCGGGGGTGCTGACGCCCTACCGCTCCGGGGACGTGTGTGTGCTGGGGCTGACGCGCGGAGGGCTGCGCGTGGCGTATGAGGTGGCCCGGGCGCTGGAGAAGCCCCTGGACCTGTGGGTGGCGCGCCGGCTTCACGTGCCGGGAAGCCGCCTCACGCTGGGCGCGGTGACGGAAGGGGGCGGGCTGTTCCTGGACCCCCAGGCCGCGCGCGCGGCGAAGCTGCCGGGAGAGACGCTCCAGCGCTTCGTGCACGACGAGGTGGACGACGTGGAGCGGCAGGCCCGGCAGCTGCGAGGCGGCCTCACGCCCCGCATCCGCGGGTGCACGGTGCTGCTGGTGGATGACGGGATGGTGACGGGCGCCACCGTGGCCGCGGCGCTGCTGGCACTGAAGCAACAGGGCGCGCGCCAGAGCGTCGTGGCGGTGGGCGTGACGACGCCCCGGGCGCTGGAGCTGGTCCGGGGCCGCGCGGACGCGGTGCACGCGCTGACGCTGGACCCCGCGCTGCGCGAGGTCTCCGAGGCCTACAACACCTTCCCCGCGCTCACCCAGGACGAGCTGCGGCGCTGGCTCACACGCGCCCGGGAGACCAGCCCCGCGCGGACCGGGGGCGTGACGACGGACGTGGCGGGCGGGTGGTGGTTCTGACGGGGCTGCTCGGAGGGCCCCGTCGCGGGAACGGAAGCCGGGAACGGCGAGGACATGAGGAGGACGTATGGACGTCGAAACCGTACATGCGGAGGACCGCAGGCCCCGGACGCACTGGGAACACTTCACGCAGGACGAGCTGCTCGGGGTGCGGGGCGTGGGGCGCTCCATGGAGCAGGCCTTCGAGATGGCGGCGCTCGGGCTGAGCGCGCTGGTCACGGACCCCCGGAGCGTGGAGACGCACGAGGAACTGGAGGTGGCCGTCCAGTCGGTGGACCACGACCAGCTGCTCGCGGACTGGCTGCGGGCGGTGGTGGGCGCGATGGCCGGACGGCGCCTGCGCTTCCAGTGCTTCGTGGTGCGCCTGGACGGGCTGAACCTCTTCGGCCACGGCTTCGGTGAGCGCGCGGGACAGGCGCGCCACGGCGTCAACGTGGCGGTGACGGGCGCGTCGCTCACCCAGGTGTCCGTGCGACAGGGGCCAGAAGGCGTGTGGACCGCCGAGGCGCTGGTGGACTTCTAGATGCCGGCGCGGGCGGTCCACTTCCCCGGCGGCGCGGGGCGGTTGGCGCTGCCCCCGGGCGTCCCCGCGGCCTCCGCGGTGCTGGTGTCGTGCTTCGCGTGCCTGGGGCGCTCGCCCGGGCCGGAGCGGCTGGTGCGCGCGCTGGTGTCGCGGGGGTTCGCCGTCCTGCGCCTGGACTTCACGGAGGTTCCCGTCAACGCGACGGCGGCCGGGCACCCGGACACGCTTCCCAGCGTGGACACGGTGGTGGCCGCGTCGGCGTGGCTCTCCGCGCATGCTCCCGCGCCCCGGCTCCTCGTGGGGCACAGCCTGGGCGGCACGGCGGTGGCGGCGGCGCTGCCCCGGTTGCCGGACGTGGCGGCCGTCGCGCTGGTGAACGCTCCCGCGGGCGCGAGGGACGTGCTCGCGCTCCTGTCTCCGCGTGAGCGGGAGGCGGGGGAGGGGGAGCTGCGCCTGGAGCCCGGCCGGCTGCGGTTGAAGCGCGACTTCCTCGCCGCCATCGACGCGGATGTGGTGGCGAAGGCGCTGGGCGCGTTCCCGGGCGCGCTGCTGGTGCTGCACGCGCCGGAGGACCGCTACGTGGGCTGGGACAACGCGCGCCGGCTGGCGGCGTGCGCGCGGCGGCCCGCGAGCCTCGTGACGCTGGACGGGGCGGACCACTTCCTCTCCCGGCCGGCGGACGCGGACTATGCGGCGGACGTGCTGGGCCCATGGGCCGTGCGGCACGTGGCCCCCCTGCGCGAGCGTGCGGAGCCCCTGCCGGAAGGCCAGGTGGAGGTGCGCGAGGCCTCCGAGGGCGGGCTGGCCCAGGACATCCGCGTGGGACCGCACTGGCTGCGCGCGGACGAACCGCTGACGCTGGGCGGACAGGACTCGGGGCCCACGCCCTACGGCCTGCTGGCGGCGGCGCTGGGCGCGTGCACGTCCATGACGGTGCGCATGTACGCGGATCGTCTGGGCTGGCCCCTCACGGGGGTGCGGGTGCGCCTGTCGCACGACAAGGTGCACGCGAAGGACGGCGCGGAGTGCGAGTCGCGGGTGGGCCGCGTGGACCGGCTGGAGCGGCTCGTCCGGCTGGAGGGCCCCCTGACGGAGGAGCAGCGCACGCAGCTGCTGCGCATCGCGGACTTCTGCCCCGTGCACCGCACGCTCGAATCCAAGGTGGACGTGCGGACGCGGTGGGATGATTCGTCCACGGAGTGAGTGCGCCGGGGCCCTGGGCTGCTATAGGGACGTTTCTTCCCTTCTCGACCAGGACCTTTCGGACATGCCTTCCCGTGAACCCCGCCTTGTGTGGCTCGACCTGGAGATGACGGGTCTGGATCCGAACACCTGCGGCATCATCGAGGTGGGCGTCATCATCACCGGCCCGGACCTGCGCCCCATTGGTGAGTTCGAGCGCGTCATCTGGCAGCCGGAGGAGATGCTCCTGCGCATGGAGCCCGTCGTGCGCGAGATGCACACGAAGAACGGCCTCCTGGAGAAGGTGCGCGCCTCCAACGTGTCCCTGCGCGTGGCGGAGCGCGACGTGACGTCCTTCATCGCGGACCACTGCGAGCTGGGCGAGGGCATCCTCGCGGGCAACTCCATCCACACGGACCGCCGCTTCCTCATCGACCACATGCCCCTGCTGGACCGCTACCTGCACTACCGCATGGTGGACGTGACGAGCCTCAAGGTGCTGGTGCGCGCCTGGTACCCGGCGCTGGTGGAGCCGCGCAAGCCGCCCAGTGGGCACACCGCGCTTTCCGACCTGCGCTCCAGCATCAGCGAGCTCCAGTACTACCGGGACATCCTCTTCCGCGCGACGCCGGGCTGAAAACGGCCCGCTACATGCGGGCCGCTTCGGCGGGCAGCTGCTTCGCGATGGTGCCCAGCAGGTCGTCCAGCTCGAAGGGCTTGGCGAGGAAGTGGGAGCTGGCGCGGCGCTCCTCGTCCGTGAGGCGGCCCGCGCTCATCACCACCACGGGCAGGTCTTGCAGGTCCGGGTGGGCGCGGATGCGGCGCAGCAGCTCGCCGCCGTCCATCACCGGCATCATCAAATCCAGCAGGACCAGGTCCGGCTTGGACGCCAGGAGCCGCTGGAGGCCTTCGTCGCCGTTGTAGGCGGTGACGATGTCGTAGCCCTCCAGCGACAGGATGTCCTCGAGCGCCTCCACGATGGCGAGCTCGTCGTCCACGATGAGCAACCGCTTCATGCGTGGCCCTTCGGCACCGCCCGCACGCTGCCCAGCGCCCCTGTCGGCCAGGAGGCCGGGGGCAGGTGGGACGGGATGCGGGCGGGATGGGACTTCACGCGGTGGCTCCATGGTCTCTCGCCGCAGAAGGTAGGTCCGCGCGGGATTTCGGCCAGTGGCCGATGTGGGTTTCGTGGGTCATGTCGCGGCGGGTGTGTCTTGAGAAGCGGCCAGGCGCTCCTTGAGGGTGTGTTTCTGGACCTTTCCCAGGGCGTTGCGGGGCAGGGCGTCGGTGAAGATGACGCGGCGCGGCTTCTTGAACGCGGCCAGCCGTTCGCGGCACCAGTCCACCAGGGCCTGGGCGTCGGTGGGGACGCCAGGGTGGGGGACGATGACGGCGACGACCTGTTCCCCGAAGTCCGGGTCGGGCAGGCCCAGCACGGCGGCCTCCGCGACGGCGGGGTGCTGGGTGAGGACCTCTTCGACTTCGCGGGGATAGATGTTGAAGCCACCGCTGATGATGAGTTCCCGGGCCCGGCCGGTAATGCGCAGGAATCCGTCCGGGTCCCATTCGCCCAGGTCGCCGGTGCGGAACCAGCCGTCGGCGTCGAAGGACTCCTGGGTGGCGTCCGGGCGGCGCCAGTAGCCGGTGAAGACGTGGGGGCCGCGGACCTCGATTTCGCCCGTCTCGCCGCGGGGCAGGGGCTGGCGGGAGCGCACGTCCACGACGCGGGCCTCCTGGCCGGGGAAGGGCATGCCCACGGTGCCGGGGCGGCGTTCGCCGTCGTAGGGCTGGGTGGTGTTCATGAGCGTCTCGGTCATGCCGTAGCGCTCCAGGATGCGGGCGCCGAATCTCGCCTCGATGTCCCCGCACAGCTGGGGGCTCAAGGGGGCGGAGCCGGACACCCAAAGGCGCAGGGGGCGCGGCGTCACGCCGGTGCGGCGGGACTCCTCCAGGAGGCGGCCGTACATGGTGGGCACGCCGAAGAAGAGGGTGAGGGACGCGTCGTCGTGCAGGGCGGTGAGGGCTTCGGACGCGACGAAGCGGCGGCGCAGGTCCACGCTGGCGCCGGTGAAGAGGGTGCCGTGGAGGCCCACCATGAGGCCGTGGGTGTGGAAGAGCGGCAGGGTGAGCAGCAGCCGGTCCGCGTCCGTCCAGCGCCACGCTTCGGTGACGGCGCGCACGTTGGCGAGCAGCTGCCGGTGCTGGAGCATGGCGCCCTTGGAGCGGCCGGTGGTGCCGGACGTGTAGCCCAGCACGGCCAGGTCCTCCGCGCGGGGCAGCGGCAGGTCCACGCTGGAGGCGGAGCCCTGCGCCACGATGGCGTCGAAGGCCACGGTGGGAAGTGACGCGGGGAGCCCGGGTGGAGGCGGCTCCACTGTGATGAGCCATTGCAGCGAGGGGAGCTGTTCGCGCAGCGGCCCAAGCTCCGAGGCACCGGAGATGCCGGTGACGCAGACCTTCACCTCCGCGTCGGAGAGGATGTGGGCCAGCTCCACCTGACGGTAGGCGGTGTTGACGAGCACGGCGACGCAGCCCGCGGCCTGGACGCCCAGCCACGTGACGACGAACGCGTCACTGTTCTCCAGGAAGAGGGCGACGCGCTCTCCCGCAGCCAGCCCCCGCATCTTGAGTCCGCGAGCGAACGCGGTGACGGCGTCCGCCAGCTGGCCGCGCGTGTAGCGCTTGCCCTCGAAGGAGAGCAGCGGACGCGCGGGCTCGCGATGGGCGTGGTCCAGGAACACTTCGAGCAGGGAGGCCGGCATGGCGCGCGAGCCTACCCGGGACGGGATACGCTGGGTGCATGTCCGTGCGTCGGTGGTTGCCTCGGGTGACATGGCTGCTCATGGGCCTGTCGTGCTCCGCGCCACGGCCCACGCCCGGTGTCGTCCGGGGCCAGCCTGGGGAAAGACTGGCGAGTCTTCCGGGCCCGATGCCTGGCTTTGGCCCATTCGGGACCTTCTCCGACGCGTTGATGGCCGCGTGTCCCGTGATTCTCTCCAAGCCCCACGCGACCGCAGGACGCAAGGGAGCCCAGGACTTCGATGTCCGCTGGCGTGTATCGAAGGAGTATTGCGCCTGGCTGTATTACACGCCGGCCGGCAAGTACGAGATGAGCATGCTGACGGATCAGTCCGCCTTGGATGACCTGGACCGCAGGAAGAGCTGTCTGCTTCCAGAAACCGTCAACGATGCCCGTTTCCCACCAGGAAGCCTCAAGTACGTCTTCGCTCTGCACAACCATCCCTATGACGGGCACCTCTCCGATGGAGACCTCCGGATGATCGTCTCCATGGGGCGTGTGCATGAATGGGTCACGGAGGTGGGCGGGAAGAAGGTTCCCCTATCAATCGTCGCGTTCTTTTCGAACTCCGATGATCTGGAGCACCCTTCATGCGACGGTTTCTTCCAGTACATCCCGGTGACAGGCGAACTGAAGAAGTGGACCGGCGGAGTCCGCAGTGGATGGCGCCAGCAGGTGCTGGGTACGGTCACCTGGCAGGATGAGACGCACTACCGGATCGATGAGAAGTAGCCGCCAGGAGCGCTTCATGAAGAGGACTCATTCCATCCTGGCCTCCGCGCTTGTGTTGACGGGCTGCTTGAGGGCGTCCGCACCACCGCCCACGAAGGTGGAGGAGGACGCCTCCATTGCCTTCCCCGCGTTCTTCTCGCAGCCCGCTGTCTCACTGGGGACAGAAGGCACGGTGTACGAGCTGGATGGAGACACCCTGCGGGCGCTCACCGTCGCTGCCCGTGACTTGCTTCCGCCACAGGACCCTCACGTGTCCTGCGGAAGCCGCTGGGAGTCCCAGCAGTACCGGGTCGTCCGGCAGGGCGACCTCATCTTCATCCGCATCGATGAAGACCCGAAGGCGTGTGGCCGTACGCATCCCGCGCTGGATTCGGGAGCGAGCTACGCCATCCACCGGGATGGCCGGATCCTCCGGCGGCTCGTCGACGGTCAGCCCGATGTCGCGAAGCCGGAAGACGCCGGTGTGCCTTCCACGCCGGGAGAACCCGGCAGCGCGTCCCCTGACGCGCTGAACGACGGGCCCTCACCGTTCCTGCCGCGCTCCTGGCAGGACGCAGGCTCACCCGCTCCCGCGCCGCTGCCGTAGCACTGCCTCAGAACACCGACATGCCCAGCGTGACGCTGCACAGGAAGCCGCCGTGCTGGGTGGTGGCGATGTCGAGATCATCCAGGAGGTTCGGGTCGCGGCCATCCGCCGTGCGCCAGTTGTCCTCACGCAGGCGGAAGCCCCAGCCCGCGCGCAGTCCCAGGTACATGGGGCCCATTGACTGACGCATGCCCACCGCCAGCGTCGCCACCGGCGTGAGCAGCTTCTCCGTCGTGAACTCCTCCGATTCGTCTCCGAACGAGAGGGTGGTCGTCGACGTCCCGCCCATGTTGAAGCTCATGCCCGCCTCCAGGAACGGGCTCGTGCGCACCTCGCCCAGCGGATACAGGCGCGCCACCGGACCCACGCGGAAACCCCAGGCGCCCGTGCCGGCGCTCAGGTTGAGCCCCAGGACCGGCGCCACCCGGTACTCCAGCTCACCGCCAAAGATGCCGGACGGGCTGTTGAAGCCCAACGCCAGACCCAGGTCCAGGTTCGTCCGGCCCCCGCGCCGGGGAGGCAGCTGCGGGCTCTCCGTCTCGCGCCCCATCGAGTCCCCGGCCATGCCCTCATAACGGGGCGAGTCGTTGTTCAAACGCTCCGACACCAGCGAGTCCGAGCCCGCCGCGGCGGGCACCTCGTCCGCCGTCGCCACCGGCGTCTCCTCGCTCGCGGCCTCCAGCTTCTGGGCCTCGGCCAGCACCGCCTGCGCCATCGCCACCGAGCCCTTGTCGCTCAGGCTGGGATTGACGAAATCATACGCCAGCGTCTTGGTGTGCACCGGCGCGTGCGTCGTGCTCAGCAGGTACGTCAGCCGGTACTTCTCCCCGTTGCGCGTCACCTTCGCGCTCACGGTCACGTCCGGCGAACCCTCGTGCTGCGGGTCCATCAGGATGGCTTCCGTGGTGGCGTTCTTCAGCGCCTCGCTGATGCCATAGCGCGTGCGCTCCGCCACGGTGCTCGCGGTCAGCCCGGCGGCGTCCACTTCGCTGCCCACGTCCTTGAGCTGGAGGTACAGGGCGTCGGCGAAGGCGGAGAAGGGCAGAAGCGTGGCGGCCAGCAGCAGGCTGGCGCGCGTCCGGGGAGCGGTGGAGCGCATCGGGGGTTCCTTGAGATTGTGTGGGAATTGATTCGAGCAAGCAGACGGCCTGACGCTGTTTCTATTCAACCCCAGCACACTTCTTCGCGGTGTCCGTTCCTGGGACGCGCCTTTCGCGCAAGCGGTCAACGCGGCCGGACCTCCCTCCGCCACCCCCGTGTTTCCGGGCGCTTGCACCGGCTCGAAGCCCTGGCACACGGCTCGCTATGGACCGGGGCGTGGACATCCCGAAGGCTCGAGCACCGCGCCGCAAACCCTACCTCCTGGCCGCCCTGGGCCTCGCCGTGCTCGTGGCGGTGACGGTGGGCCTGTCCCGGCTGCGCCCCGCCGCGCCCACCGTGGACAAGGCCTCGGTGTGGTTGGACACGGTGAAGCGCGGTCCGCTGGTGCGTCAGGTGAAGGGCACCGGTTCGCTGGTGCCGGAGTCCATCCGCTGGCTCACCGCCGACACCGCCGGCCGCGTGGAGCGCATCCACGTCCGGCCCGGCGCCACCGTCACCGCCGGCACGCTGCTCCTGGAGCTGTCCAACCCGGACGTGCAGCTCCAGGCCCTGGAGGCCGAACGCCAGCTCGCGAGCGCCGAAGGCGACTTCCTGGAGCTGCGCGAACTGCTCCAGACGCAGCGGCTGTCCCAGCAGGCCACCGTGGCCACTCTCACCGCCGAGGCCGCCGACGCCAGCCGCCGCGCCCAGGCCAACGCGGCCCTCTTCCAGAATGCCTTCGTCGGAGACCTGGAGACGCGCCAGACCCGGGAGAAGGCCGAGGAGGCCAGCCAGCGTCTGGAATTGGAGCGCCAGCGCCTGGACGTCATGTCCCAGAGCCTGCGCCAGCGTCTGGCCTCCCAGCAGGAGCAGGTGGAGCGGCTCAAGGCCGTGGCGCGCTTCCGCCGCCAGCAGGTGGAGTCCATGAAGGTGCTCGCTGGCGAGGACGGCGTGCTCCAGGAGTTGCCGCTGGAGCTGGGCCAGTGGGTGACGCCCGGCGTGCTCCTGGCCAAGGTGGTGAAGCCGGAGCGGCTCAAGGCGGAGCTGCGAATCGCGGAGACGCAGGCGCGCGACATCCTCCCGGGCCTCAAGGCGCAGGTGGACACGCGCAACGGCGTGGTGGAGGGCACCGTCGCGCGCGTGGCCCCCGCGGCCAGCCAGGGCACGGTGCGCGTGGAGGTGTCACTGCCGGACGCGCTGCCCAAGGGGGCCCGGCCGGACCTCACCGTGGAGGGCACCGTGGAGCTGGAGCGGCTGGACGACGTGCTGTCCGTGGGCCGCCCGGCGGGGGCGCAGGCGGAGAGCACGCTGGCGCTCTTCCGGCTGCTGCCCGGGGGCGACGAGGCGGTGCGCATCCCCGTGAAGCTGGGCCGCGGCTCGGTGAACGCGGTGGAGGTCGTGCAGGGACTTTCGGAAGGCGATCAGGTGGTGCTGTCGGACATGACCGCGTGGGATGCGGTGGAGCGCGTGAGGCTGCGATGATGACGACGATGACGAACGACCGCGAGGCGAAGGCCGGGGTCCCGGGCGCGGTGCCGGGCAAGGCGCTGCTCCAGCTCGACGGGCTCACCAAGGTGTTCGAGACGGAGGAGGTGGAGACGCACGCCCTCTCCAACATCCAGCTCACCATCCGCCAGAACGAATGGGTGGCCATTGTCGGCCCGTCCGGCTCCGGCAAGTCCACGCTGCTCGCGGTGCTGGGGCTGTTGGACACCGCCACGCGCGGCAGCTACCTCCTGGATGGCAGGAGCGTGCTGGAGCTGTCGCCCACGGACCGGGCGAAGGTGCGCAACCAGCACATCGGCTTCATCTTCCAGAGTTTCAACCTCATCGGCGACCTCACCGTCTTCGAGAACGTGGAGCTGCCGCTCACCTACCGGGGGTTGCCCGCGCAGGAGCGCAAGCAGCGCGTGGAGCGGGCCCTGGAGCGCGTGGGCATGGCGCACCGGGCGCGGCACCTGCCGGGGCAGCTGTCCGGCGGTCAGCAGCAGCGCGTGGCGGTGGCGCGCGCCGTGGCGGGAGACCCCCTCATCCTCCTGGCGGACGAGCCCACGGGCAACCTGGACTCGAAGAACGGCGAGGCGGTGATGCAGCTGTTGTCCGACCTGCACAAGGCGGGCTCCACCCTCTGCATGGTGACGCACGACCCGGCGCACGCGCGCATCGCCACGCGCACGGTGAGCCTGTTCGACGGCCGCGTCGTGCAGGACGAACAGCTTCGCTGAAGGCAAGGGGACACGGCCATGGAACACCTGCTCGGCGACCTGCGCTACGCGTGGCGCTCCCTGAAGAACGCCCCGGGCTTCGTCGCGGTGGCGGTGCTGACGCTGGCCCTGGGCATCGGCGCGAACAGCGCGGTGTTCAGCGTGGTGAAGGGCGTGCTGCTCACGCCGCCGCCCTTCGCGCAGCCGGAGCGGCTGGTGATGCTGGCCCCGAACCTCGACGCCTTCGGTTTGAAGGAGGTGTCGAACTCGATTCCCGAGTACCGGGACCTGCTCACGCACACGAAGGCCTTCACGTCGCTGTCGGCCTTCCGGCCCGACGACATGACGCTCACCGGTGGCGAGTCGCCCCGGCGCCTGCGCGTCGTCGTCGCCACGGCGTCCTTCCTGCCCACGCTGGGCGTCGCGCCGGTGCTCGGCCGGGGCTTCACGCAAGAAGAGGAGACGCCGGGCCATGACGGGGTCGTCGTGCTCACGGACGCCGCGTGGCGCACCCACTTCCAGGGGGACCCGGAGGTGCTGGGGCGCGTGCTGCGGCTGGACGGGGTGCCGCGCACGGTGGTGGGCGTGCTGCCGCCGGGCGGCGTGTACCCGGAGGACACGGAGGCGGTGTTGCCCTTCGCGCCCACGCCCGAGCAGCAGGAGGAGTCCCGGCGTGGCAACCGCTTCCTGAGCGTGATGGCGCGGCTCAAGCCGGGGATGACGCTGGACGCGGCGCGCGCGGACCTGGTGCGCATGGGCAACGCGCGCCCGGCGAATCTGGTGGACCAGTACCGGCAGGCGGGGTGGTCCATGAGCGTGAAGTCGCTGGAGGACCAGGTGGTGGGCGGGGTCCGCGAGACGCTATGGCTGCTCTGGGGCGCAGTGGGCTTCGTGCTGCTGGTGGCGTGCTCCAGCGTGGCCAACCTGCTGCTCGCGAGGGCGGTGTCGCGGGGCCGCGAGGTGTCCATCCGCGCGGCCCTGGGCGCGGGCCGGCCGCGGCTGGTGGCGCAGTTCCTCACGGAGAGCCTGGTGCTGTCGCTGGTGGCGGGCGCGGTGGGGCTGCTGCTCGCGCTGTGGGGCACGGACGCGCTGGTGGCGGTGGTGGGTGAGGGCCTGCCGCGCGCCCAGGGCGTGAAGCTGGACGTGGCCTCCGTGCTCTTCACGCTGGGGGTGTCCGTGCTCACGGGCGTGCTCTTCGGGCTGGTGCCCGCGCTTCAAGCAAGCCGCGTGGACCTGCACGCGGCGATGCGCGAGGGCGCACGCGCCACGGGGAGCCACCGCACGAGCCGGGTGCGCGCCGCGCTGGTGGTGGCGCAGGTGTCGCTCGCGCTGGTGCTGCTGGTGGGCGCGGGTCTGTTCGTGAAGAGCTTCCTCGCGCTCCAGCGGGTGGACGCGGGCTTCGTGCCGGACGGCGTCCTCACCGGAGCGCTCGCGCTGCCCAAGGTGCAGTACCCGGATCGTCCGCGGCAGGCGGCCTTCCTTCAGGCCCTGCTGCCGCGGCTCCAGGCGCTGCCGGGCGTGGAGTCCGCGGGGCTCACGAACGTGCTCCCGCTGGGCGGCTCCATGGACAACAGCTTCGACATCGACGGGCGCCAGCGCCAGCCGGGTGAGCTGTGGAAGGCGGTGGAGTACCGCGCCGCCACGCCGGGCTACCTGCACGCGCTGCGCTTCCACCTGCGGCAGGGCCGGCTGCTGGAGGACTCGGACGGGCCGGACGCACCCTGGGCGGTGGTCATCAACCGCTCCTTCGCGGACCTCTTCTGGCCCCAGGGCGACGCGCTGGGGCACCGGGTGAAGCTGCACGGCAAGGACATGCAGTGGGCCACGGTGGTGGGCGTGGTGGACGACCTGCGCGAGTGGGGCCTGGACGTGCCGGCGCGTCCGGGGGCGTACTACTCCCTGTCGCAGCTGCCGTCCGTGTACCTGGGCCTGGCGGTGCGCGTGAAGTCAGGCGACCCGGAGGCGCTGCGCGCGCAGGTGGAGGCGGAGGTGCGCGCGGTGGACGCGGACCTGCCCTTGTTTGACGTGTCCTCGCTGACGAAGCGGATGGACCAGTCCACGGGCCCCCGGCGCTTGTCCGCGCTGGTGATGGGGCTGTTCGCGGGCGTCGCGTTGCTGCTGGCGGCGCTGGGGCTGTCGGGCGTCATCGCCTTCTCGGTGACCCAGCGCACGCGGGAGCTGGGCATCCGCATGGCGCTGGGCGCGGCGCGAGGGGACGTGCTGCGGCTGGTGCTGGCGCAGGGCCTGCGGCTGTCGCTCACGGGCGTGGCGGTGGGGCTGTGCCTGTCATTGGGGCTGGCGCGGCTGTTGGGGTCGCTGCTGTACGGCGTATCGGTGGACGACCCGTGGACGTTCGGCGGGGTCGCGCTGCTCTTGACCGGGGTGGCGCTGGGGGCCTCATGGCTGCCTGCCCGGCGCGCGACGCGTGTGGACCCCATCATCGCGCTCCGGGCGGACTGACGTCCCTCCTTTTCTGGCACAGTTCCGCTCCGTGG
>NZ_RAWK01000290.1 GCF_003612165.1 Corallococcus aberystwythensis
GCACGAACCCCACCCCAAGGCCCACGGCCCCGGACAACCACGAGCGCTGCTTCATGGCGCCTCCTGGGCGACCCACGCGCCCCAGTTCACGACGTCTTCCGGCAACCGCGTTCCATCCACCACCACCGCCCGAGGATCCGTCAGGGCCAGCAGGTCCTCCGGCAGGCGCGACAGCCGCAGCTTGCGGCCGAACGCATCCGTCACCTTCTGCCCGCGCTGCTCGCACGCGGCCAGTGACTCCGCCCACAGCCGCGCGAGCCCCGCGGGGTCCAACGTCTCCCCCGCGGGCGCGGTCTGCTCCCACTTGCGCGTGCGCGCGTGCAGCTCCGTCAGCACCGCGTAGAAGGGCTCCGTCAGCTCCGCGTCCGGGGAGAAGGGGCTGGTGACGCTCGCCGTCAGGGGCGTCTCCACGTCCTCCAGCGAGGGCACCGCCGTCACGCGCAGCAGCGCCGCCGCCGCCGCGTTCGCGCCCCGGATGCGCCCCATGGCCAGCGCCTGGCCGTCCAGCACGCCGAAGGCCGGCGTGGCCACCGAGGGCGAAGGCCGGAGCCCATCCAGCGCATCCGCGCCCGGCAGCGGCGCCAGCTGGGACAACGTCTCGTCCACGCCGAAGAGGCCCACCGCCGCCTCGCCGTCCTTGCCGTCCACGCGCGTGTGGATTTGAAGGTGCGCCAGCTCCCCGGGCGCGTACGCGGGCTTGTCCGCAGACACCTCCACCGCCAGCGCCGCGCGAGGCGCCACGTACACGCGCGCGGTCGCCGCCACGCCCTCCACCTGCGCCCAGCCCTCGAAGTCCTGGGGCAGCGTGAAGCGCGCGGAGCGCGTGGCAGGGTCCACCGTCTCCTTCAGCTGCTTCTGTCCCGCCATCAGCACCAGCGTCTTGGGCAGCTCGCCCTCGAAGCCGGGGCCGCGCAGGAGCTCCACCTTCACGGACTCGCCCGCCCTGGCCAGCACTGGCGTCGCGCGCAGGCGCAGCGGAGGAAGGCGCGCGGGTCGCAACACGAGCTTCGTCTCGCCCATGTCCTGGCCGTCCCACTTCGCCCGGACCTTCAACTCGTAGCCCAGGAACGTGGTGGCCTGGGGCGGACGGGGCACGCCGTTCCCTCCATACGTGGGCTGCGCCATGAAGCGCACCACGCCCATGGCCTCCGACGGCTTGCGTCCCGACAGCTGCTCCGCCTGCGTCAGGGCCGGCACGCGGATGCGGTTGAAGCGCTCCTTCACGCAGGCCCACGCCGCCGCCGGGAGCGCGTCATCCTTCGCGGACTCCTGCACCCAGGACAGCGCCAGCTCCGGCTTGTCCGCCCACCGCCGCCACGTCAGCACCGCGGGCACGGACATGACGCGGTCCAGCGAGGGAGGCAGGCACGAGCGCGCATCCAGCGCGGCGGCCGTCAGCCCCTCGCTCACGCCCCGCTCATCCCCGGCGGCGAACTGCGTGTTCCAGCGAATGGAGGGCAGGCCCGGATCCATGGCCTGGAAGCGCAGCTGGAGCATCCGCTCCGCGCCCGCCGGCAGCCCCTTCGCGCGCAGCGCCGACGCCATGCACGCCTCCAACCCCTCTTCCGCGCCGGCCACGTCCAGCACCTGTCCGGAAGCGCCCACCCGCACCGCGAACTCCGCCGTGGAGGCGCCGGAGTTCGGCGTGACGAAGCGCGCGCAGGGATGCAGCACCGGCAGCAGCCGCTCCAGCGCGAGCTGATCCGCCAGCGACGACTGCCCCGACTGCCCTCCCAGCAGGTCCCTCGACGACACGAGCGACACGGGCGGCGGGCGCGGCTGCACGCGCACCGGCAGGGGCGGCACCACCACGTTCACCGCGGGGCCGGGGTCCATCTGGAAGGCGGCCACGCCGTCCTCGTCCGCCACCGCGCTCACGCCCTTGTCGCGCGGGTCCCACGCGCGCGTCACCGTCACCTCCGCGCCTGGCAGCACCCGGCCCGAGGCGGTGGTGGCGCGCAGGTAGACGCGGTTGCTGAAGCCCGCCACCAGCCCGTCCTCCAGCTCCGTCACGGAGGACACGGCCACCGCGTCCTCGGACAAGAGGAGCGACACGGCGCCGCGCACCGGCTCACCCGTGGGGTCCTTCGCCTCCACGCTCGCGCTCAGCGTGGCCTGCCCGCGCAGGTCCTGGGGCACGCGCGGCAGCGTCACGCGGAAGCGGCCAGCGGCGTCCGTGCGCGCCTTCGTCGGCAGCTCGCCCCGCAGCCACTCCGTCGGAGGCGGCCATGCGCCCGCATGGCTCCACGCCAGCGTCACGTCCGTGTCCGCCACCGGCGCACCGGACGCGTAGGACACCTGGCCCGTCACCTCCGGCGTGTCGTTGGCGCGCCAGAAGGGCCGGGGGCTCGCAGCCTCCAAGCGCAGGCGCGGCAGCGTGAAGGGCTCCACCGTGAAGGCCGCGTCGCCGGAGGCGCCACCGCTGGTCCACGCCACCGTCCACGTGCCCGTGGGAGCGCCGCGGTCCAGCGGGAAGTCCCCCGCCACCACGCCCCAGTTGCCCGCGGGCGCGCGCTCCTCCAGCACCACCTCGCCGGAGGGGTCCATCACCTTCCACGTCCCCGGCCTTCCATCGAGCGGCGACAGGTCCTTCGCGCGCAGCGCCACCGCGCGGAAGCGCACCCGGTGCCCGGGCTCGTAGAGGGGCCGGTCCGTCAGCACGCGCACCCGCGCGGGCGCGTACAGGGGCAGCGGAGCATCCACCGTGCCGGTGCCCAGCGGCGTGGTGACGCGCGCGCGCAGCAGGTAGTCCCCGTCCGGCACCTGGGGCAGCGTCACCGGCGCCGCCAGGCCTCCACCCTCACGTTCCCAACGGCCGTTGGCGTCCGGCGGCAGCGGCGTCTCCTTGCCGGCCGCGTCCACCAGGAACAGCGCCGCGGTGCCCCGGCCCACGGAAGCCCGCATCTCGCGGCCCTTCTCGTCGACCCCGTGCGCATTCGCCCAGACCCCCACCCGGGTGGAGGCGCCTCGCGCGAGCCTGCCCGCGGCCATGCCCACCGTCTGGCGGAACTGGCCGTCCGGACACTCGCGCACGTCCACGCCCTGGAACACCCAGGCGGACAGACACTGCCCGGAAGCCACGTAGGCCAGGCCTCCCCCCATCAGCAACAGCCCGAGCCCTCTGGCCACCCATCGCCGGTGCTGGATGCCACCTGTCATGCGTTTTCTCCCCGTCTGACCACTGTACGTCGGAAAGCCGGAACCCGGTCCCCACCTCCCCCTGTTGACGTATCCGTGGGGTGGCTGGGCTAGGGTGGCGCGCCATGGTCGCGCCGAAGAACCGCCCTCCGCAGGACGCCCTGCCGCCCCGCCTCGATGCGCTGCTCGAAGCCCTGATGGACCGCGACTTCGCGGCGCGGCTGCGCAAGGTCTACCAGGCGGCCGCCGTCGCCATCGACCGGCTGGGGCACCTGAGCATCGTGAAGTACGAGCCCACCACCGCCGAACCCGACGACGCCGCGGACCTGTCCCTCTGGGAGACGATGGCGCCCGCCATCGGCGAGACGCTGGTGGACGTGAACCGGCTGGTGGTCGCCATCCGCGACGCCTTCCCGCCGCCCGCGCGCCCCGCCGCGGCCAACGACGGCGGCTGGGCCCCGCCTCCCGCGAGCTCCGATGAGCGCCTGTCGCAGGAAGCGGAGGCCGTGCTGCACGCCAGCGCGGAACGTCTGTCCAAGCGCGTGCAGGAGCTGGGCGTGCAGATGCGCCGGCCGGAGGTGGTGAGCGACCGCTGGACGTTGATGTCGGAGCTGGCCGCGTCGCGAGCGGACTTCCGCAACCGCATCGGCGACCTCGTGTACCTCACCGCCGCGGCGTTCGCGGACGTGCGCCGCGAGGACGTGGTGCCCGGCTACGCGAACCAGGTGGGCGCGCGCGTGGCCCTCCGGGGCGCGGCGGCGGACCTGCGCCGCTCACTGCAGGGCCGGCTGGAGCGCGCCGCCAAGGCGACGGATGCGCAGCGGCCCGCGCTGGCGAGGCAGGCCGAGGAGAGCCTGGCCGCGTTCGTGTCCCTGCCCGCGTCGCTCGCGCTGAAGACGCCCACCAAGCGCGAAATCATCGCCGCGCGCGGCCGGCTGCGCGCGGCGGGCACGCAGCCCGAGCTGGGGCCGGACGCGCTGCCCGGGCTCGTGGAGCCCTTCCTCGCGCTGCTGGACGAAGCGATGGAGGAGCTGACCCGCACGTGGCTCACCGTGCACGACCGCGCCGTGTGGGCCGCGAGCGGCGTCCGGCTGGAGCAGGTGGACATGCACCTGGAGCTGGGCTCTCCGGGCGCGGCGCGGGTCCTGGAGGAGGCGGTGACGGCGGCGGGCGCGCTCTCGGGCCGCTCGGCGCCTTTCGACGCCTTCCTGCGCAAGGGCCGTCAGGAGACCTCCGCGGGGCTCAACGAGGCCGGCGCGCGCGACCTGCTCGCCCGCTTCCGCGAGCGGCTGGCCAGCCTGCCGTTCAGCTAGCGAGCCGGAGCTTCAACAGGGCCCGAGTGCACCCGGGCCCTGGAAGCGAACAGCCGGGCGCTTAGGGCTTCGTGGGCGACGCCGGCGTGGGCGCGGGCAGCACGGGGACGTCCTTCTTCGGAGGCAGCACGCGCAGCTCCTCGAAGCGCGCCGCCAGCGTGTCCGGCGTCATCTCCTCCTGCCACTGCTTGGGGTTGGTGTTCCACCCGAAGTCGGCCGGCACCTTGCCGCCGCCCTGGCTGGAGTAACCGATCATTTCCGGGAACTGCGCGGACCAACGGCCCGCCGGATCCGGCTCCTTGGTGACGTGCTGCCGGTTGGGAAGGATGAAGGGCTTGGTCTTGGGAGCATCACTCATGCAGCCAAGCCTCTCCGAAAGAGACTTCGTTGTGTAGAGGCAAGCGAGGCCCCTGCCGCCTTCGCGCATGGTTCTTCGGGGGCAGCACGCTCGGCCCCAGCTCGAACACCGCCGCGAAGTAGCGCGCCTGCGACTCGCTGGAGTACCGGAAGCGCCGCACGAAGCCTTCACGGGCGACCTCCACCCGCCAGCCCTTCGAGTCGCACATCACCTTCACTGTGTCCCCTGCACCCATCCCGCCTCCCCTCACGTTGTCGTCCGAGGGGTTCCCCATGAAATCCCCGTGCCAGCGCCTGCAAGGCCGCCCAACGGGTTGCGGTGTCAGCGGGTGAGCAGTCGGAGGGCGACCGGTAACGTTTGCAGGCTGCCCTGGAGGGCCGGCGTCTGTCCCCGAGAGGTGGGGCGGGGCGCCACACCAAGTCCCCGTGGGGCGATGCCGGTCTGCTTGTGTCGGGCGGATCCTGCGTTAACTCAAGAGCATGACCCAATTCGAGACCCAGAGCGGAGAGCGGTTCGCGGACTTCGATCTTCCCGAGGGCTGCATGATGTGTGGCGGCGCGGTCTCCATCCGGGCCACGCCAGCGGGCGCCCACGGCTACTGCGCCCACTGCCATGTGCTGTCGCGCCCGCAGATGAAGGTGAAGCCCAACGGCGTCGAGCTCTCCTTCGAGACCACGGCGCTCGCCTGACCCCAGCCGCCCGTGCGACCCACGTCGCACGGGCGTCAGTGCACCAGGGACAGCAGCAGCGGTGCGCTGAAGAACGACAGCGGAATGCCCACGCCCACCATCAGCACCGCCAGCTCCGGATCCAGCTCGTGCTCGGCGGCGAGGATGGCCGCCGTCACCATGGGCGCCATGGCGATTTGAAGCACCGTCGCCTGCTTCACCACCAGCGCCAGCCCCGGCAGGAACGTCAGCAGGCCCAGCACCGCCAGCGGCGCGAGCACCAGCTTGTAGGACAGCCCCAGCGCCAGCGCCGGTGCACGCGGACGCAGCCCCTGGAGCCGCAGCTGGAAGCCCACGATGAACAGCGCCAGCGGCGTGAGCAGGTCGCCCAGCCGCTGCAGCACGGACTCCAGCCAGTCCGGGAAGGCGAAGGGGCGCAGCAACAGCGCCAACACCAGCGCCTGGAACGGGACGAACAGCAGCACCTTGCGCACGAGCGTGCCCACGGAGAGCACCGTCCGGGCGCGGGCCCTCGCCGCCGTCAGCGTGGCGAGCGTCGCCAGCACCAGGAACGAGCCCAGCTGATCCGCCACCACCGCCACCGGCACGCCCGAGGGGCCCAGGAGCGCGGCGGCCATGGGCAGGCCCACGAAGGCCGTGTTGCCCAGCCCCGCGGTGAGGACGAGCGCCGCCACCGACTCGCGTGACAGGCCCAGCCGGGGCCCCAGCAGCCGCAGGAACAGCATCGCCCCCAGGAAGAGCAGCCACGGCGCCGCGGCGGCCACCACCAGCCCGGGCGCGAACTCCAGCCGGTGCATGGCGCGCAGCACCAGCGCGGGCAGCGACACGTTGAGGAGGAAGGCGTTGAACACGGGCGCCGTCCCTTCGGGGAACCGGCCGCTCCTGCGCGCCAGCACTCCCAACAGGAGGCACACCCCCAGGAGTCCGATGACCTGCCCCATGCCCGCCTTTGCGTCCCGCCTTCCCGGTGTGGATTGGCGCGGCAACCTGGAGGAGCCCGCCAGCGATGTCCAGCGCCATGAGGGCACGCGCGGGGAAGTCCCGTTTCGCGCGCGGCTGGAATGCATGAGGCACCAACTGCCCGCCCGTGACAGAGCGAGCATGGCAACGCGCGGGGCGCGGGCGCATGCTGGCGGGCGCCCCCGGTCAGGCCTTCCTCCCCAGGTCCGTCGGGCATCCTCCATGAATCCCGTTGCCACGGTGTTGAGAGCGCTCGGCGGGGGTGGCCTGCCCCGGACGTATTGGGTCCTGTGGGTGGGCACCTTCGTGAACCGGCTGGGGTCCTTCGTCGCGCCGTTCCTGGCGCTCTACCTCACGCGCGAGCGCGGCTTCAGCGTGGAGCAGACGGGCTTCATCGTGGCGCTCAACGGCGCGGGCGCGGTGCTGGCGGCGCCCCTGGGCGGAATGCTCGCGGACCGGGTGGGCCGGCGGCTGACGCTCGCGGGGGGACTGTGGCTGGGGTCCGGGGCCATGCTCTTCATCGGCTACTCGGAGACGCCCGGGCGCATCGCGGTGGCGGCCTTCCTCCTGGGCATCCTGGGGGACCTGTACCGGCCGGCGGTGGCCGCGGCGGTGGCGGACGTGGTGCCCCCCCGGGACCGGGCGCGCGCGTACGGGATGCTCTACTGGGTCATCAACCTGGGCTTCGCCATCGCGCTGCCGCTGGCGGGGCTGCTGGCGGGGCTGGGCTACCGGATGCTCTTCATCGCGGACGCGGTGACCACGTTCGCCTATGGCTGCTGCGTCTGGGTCTTCGTGCCGGAGACGCGGCCCCCGGAGGCGGCAGCGGCCCAGGCGTCCCACTCCCCGCTGGGGGCGGTGCTGACGCCCTTCCGCGACGGCGTGTACCTGGCCTTCTGCCTGCCGGTGTTCGCGCTGGCCCTGCTGTTCCACCAGAGCTTCATGAGCCTGCCGGTGACGCTGACCCAGCAGGGCCTGACGCCCGCCCAGTACGGGCTGGTGATGTCCGTCAACGGGGTGCTCATCGTCGCGCTCCAGCCGTTCGTCGTGCGCGGGGTGGGCCGGGTGCGGCGCTCCACGGCGCTGGCGGTGGCGGGCGTGCTCACCGGGGTGGGCTTCGGGCTGCACGCGCTGCCGGCCAGCGTGCCGCTCGCGATGGCCGCCGTGGCGGTGTGGACGCTGGGGGAGATTGTCCACTCGCCGGTGGCGCCGTCGGTGGTGGCGGACCTGGCGCCGGCGGAGCTGCGCGGCAGCTACCAGGGCGCGTACCACATGATGTGGGGCCTGGCGTCCAGCGCCGCCCCCGCGCTGGGCGGCGCGATGCTGGGCCACGTGGGCGCCCGCGCACTGTGGGCGGGCTGCCTCTGCGTGGGCCTGGCCGCGGCCGCGTGGCACCTGACCATCGCGGGCGCGCGCAGGCGCCGGGTGGAGACGCTGCGGCTGGAGCGCCCGGAGATGAGCGCCAGCCTGGACTGAGAAGCTACTGCCCGACGCCCAGGAGGGCCTCGGGCTTCGTCAGGCCGCGCGCGCGGGCGACGGGCTGGAGGATGTCCTGCGGGGGCGCGTCCGCGGTGAGCAGCAGCGCGCGCACGGCGGTCTCCACCACGTCCTCGGCGCCGGGGCGCACCATGCCGCGCCGGGCGTCCTGCACGCGCTTGCCGCGGTACACGTCGAAGCGCTCCTTCACGTGCTTCGCCACGTCCGCGACGGCCTTGTCGCCCGCGTCCACGCGCAGCTCCAATTCATTGCGCAGCTGCACGGGGTCCGCGAGCACGCCGTAGCGGTCATAGCCCTTGTGGGCCAGGTCCTCGTGCAGCACCGCGTAGTCCTGCGTGTTGGGCGCGGCCACCTGCTGGGGCGTCAAGAGGTCGCGCATCACCGCCGTCACGGTGGCCGTCACGGTGAGCCGGTGCAGCTGCACGTCGTAGACGAAGTCCGAATACATGGGCTCCTCCACGGTGATGGGCTCGCGGAAGACGGCGTCGCGGTTGCGCTGCACCTCGGAGCGCTGCAGCTCCGCCTTGTCCAGCGCCGCCTGCACCGCCACCTCCAGCACGCGCGTCGCCTTGGCCTTCTGCACCATCAGGCCTTCGTCCTGCGTGCACTGCCCCGAGCACCGCTCCGGGTCGCACTCACTGGGCATCTTGCCCGGGCTCTTCGCGTCGCGAGCCTCCTCGCCGCACTCCTGGATGGCCTCGCGGCAATCGCGCTTCTCCCGCTCGCGGCAGCGCTCGGCGGCGTCGCGCAGCGTGCCCAGCTCCACCTGGGCCTTGAGGTACTCGCGCAGCACGGCGGCCTGCTTGCGCTCCACCCCCTCCAGGGTCCGCTCCGTCTCCAGCAGCTTCTTCTCGTACTCGCCGCGCTTGGGGTTGGGCACGGAGCGGTTGCCCGCGAGGTAGCGCTTGCTGCGCTGTGAATCCTCCACCGCCTTGAGCGGCAGCACGCGCTCCAGGGACAGGTCCAGCTTCACGCCCACGCGGCCCGGGGGCGCCTCCGTCACGACCTTCAGGGGCAGCTTCGTGGGCAGCGCCGCGGCCAGCCGTCCCGCGCTCAGCCGCTGGGCGACGTCGGGGGCCTGGGCGTTGTCCTCCACGGGCGCGGCCACCACCAGGAAGGCCACCTCGTCGCGCAGCCGCTGCCGCACGGCCTCCGCGCGCTCGCGGGCGGCGGTGGCGCCCACGCGCTCCTGGTCCGCGCGCACGTAGGCCACCAGCGCGTTGCCCAGCTTGCCGGCCTTCTCCAGCGTGTCCGCGCTGGCGAAGAAGCGCTTCGCCCACGCCACCTGCACGGCGTCCACGCCCTTGCGCGCGTTCGCGTGGTCCGGCGCCACGGCCAGCACCGCGTCCAATTCCGCGCGGGCGTCCTGGAGCTTCTCCTCCTTGAGCAGCCCCAGCGCCACCCCCACGCGCGCCTCCAGCGTCTGGGCGAGCAGCGCGCGGGCCCCATCGTGGTCGGGGTCCAGCTCCAGCACGCGCACGAGCAGCTTGGTGGCGGACGGCAGGTCCCCGGAGGCATGGGCCGCGCCGGCCTCCTGGTACACCTCCGCGCCCCACTCCTTGCGCACCGCGCGCAGCTTCACGGTGATTTCGGAGGCCTCCGGGTCCGCGGCCAGGGCGCGCAGGTAGGCGGCTTCCGCCTCCGCCCAGTGGCGCTCCTTCGCGGCGCCGTCACCCTCGCGCACCGCGCGGGAGAAGGCGGAACAGCCGCTGAGCAGCACCAGCGACAGCAGGGCCAGGGCGCTCAGCCAGCGGGAGGAGGCAGGGGGGATTCGGGCGGGGGAGCTCACGCGCCGCATTCTCGCGGGAAAGCGCTCCAGGCGTGAAGATTCCGACGGCCTGACCGGCTGGTTGCTCCGCGTGAAGGCAGACATCCTGGTGGGTCGGGCCAGGGACGCCCGTCGTCATTAGGCTGTTGTGCCTTTTGAATGTGTCACACCTACACGGTCTTCTGCTGGCAGCGATGAGACGGGGTGCAAGCGTTCAGTGTCCGGGCAGCGGCACCCCGGGAATGACGCGACGCACCAGTCAGTAGAGGGAATCAGCACCCACGAGGGGGGCTAGAGGAATCCAATGCCTTGTCCACAGCCGCGTCCCACCCTGTTCCATCTCCCGCTGCGGGCCGACTCGTTCTCCATCGAGGAGTACCGCAACGTCCACTGCCGCTTCTACGGCGGCTGCATCGACGTGGCGGTCCGTAAGGACTGGGAGAGCTTCACCTGCGCCAAGTGCCCCCTGTTCCAGCAGGACAAGGCGCCGGGTGCCAGTTCGTATGCCTTCACGCAGCCCTCGAACTTCGGGCAGCCGTAAGGCGTCCTTGTTTCAAATCTGTCATTGAGACGGCCGGGCGCCCTGCCCCTTCCGTGACCCTCCGCTGGGAGGGGAAGCGGGCGGGAGGGACGCCCGTCGTCTGGTCCCACCTCTTGGACCTCCGGACACTGCGTCCCTGGAGGACAGGGCCCACCTTGTCAGGCGGTGAGGGGGACAGCGGATGCAGGAGCAGCACGTCACATCCTGGTTGGAGTTGCAGGACCTGTTGTTCGCGGGCTCCTGGAACGAACCGCTCGGCCGGTTCCGCACGAGCTTCGTGTTCCGGGGGGTTCCGGACGCGAAGCTGGATTTGACGGCGACGCTCAACCGCCAGGGTGCGTTCGTGCGGCAGGAGCGTGACCTGCTGCGGGCCTTCCGCAAGTACGCGAGGGGCGTGCCGGGCACGGAGCGGCTGACGTCCATCTGGGACTGGCTGGCGCTGGCGCAGCACCACGGGATGCCCACGCGGCTCCTGGACTGGACGTTCAGCCCGTACGTGGCGCTGCACTTCATGACGGAGCGCATGGACCTGCTGGAGCACGACGGCGCGGTCTGGTGCGTGGACTATCACCAGACGAACCAGCAGCTGCCCATGCCGCTGCGTGAGCAGCTGCGGTTGGAGGGCGCGGACGTCTTCACGGCGGAGATGCTGGCGTCGGTGGCGGGGGAGCTGGCGACGTTCGACGGGATGGCGGAGCATCCCTTCGTGTTGTTCTTCGAGCCGCCGTCACTGGATGCGCGCATCGTGAACCAGTTCGCGCTGTTCTCCGTGATGAACGGGCCGGGCCTGAGCCTGAACGAGTTCCTGAAGCACCAGCATCAAGGCGTGCGCAGGCTCGTGGTGCCGGCGAAGCTCAAGTGGGAGATCCGGGACAAGCTCGACCAGGCGAACATCACCGAACGGGTCCTCTTCCCCGGCCTGGACGGCCTCAGCCGCTGGCTGCGCCGCTACTACGCGCCCCGCCCCCGGTAGGCCCGGCGTCGTTCGCGGGGGCTTCGGGCGCGGGGAGTGGAGGTGCGGGTGGCTCGACCGGAGTGCCTTCATCGGGAGGCCCCGGAGACTCCGCGACCACATCTCCCTGGGGGGTGACGGCGTAGAAGAACCAGCCGTCCAGGATGCGGCGGCGCGGTCCCGCGCATCGCTCGAAGTCGGGATCCAACAGCACGTAGTAGAGCCCGGGTGTCGGCCCCGTGAAGAGCGAAACGTTGAGGCCGTCCTCGGGGTGCTCACAGCCGGAGAACAACCGGCGGGGGTTGGTCCTGACGAACTCGCGAATGGCGCCTACCGCGGCCTGCGCCGCGCCCGCGGGCATCGGACTCTCCACGGGCCGGGCCGAGCGTTCATCGGGCCATTCGACGGCGCCCTTCCACGCGGCCGCAGGATGCCTGCATCCGGATATCACCAGCAGCAGTCCCAACCAGCCGTGCGCCTGTCGCATCCGCCATCCCCTACTCACGCAGCAACCGGAGCGCGCCGCCTTCGCAACGGGGCGCGACACTGAGGCCACCGGCAGGAGCGGGCGCACAGCGCCCCAGGAGGACCCAGTGCCGCCGGGCCTCGCTCCATTGTTCAATCTCACCCGTGGGAAAGTAGCGCAGGAAGATGCGGGTTCCATCTTGACGCTCCGCGACCACGGCGGACGCCATTTCGAGGAACGTGTCCCGGAACCGGGCCGGTGCGGGGTTGCCTGGAATCAGTCGGACCTCCGCCATGGCGACAGCTGGCCTGAACGCGCCTTTGAGTGCCCGGGTCGCACGTCTTCGCCCCCGGGAGACGGAGCAGTGCATCCGCCACGTCGCGCAACAGCGAGATGGGAATGGAGCTGTCTCTTATCCACATCT
>NZ_RAWK01000291.1 GCF_003612165.1 Corallococcus aberystwythensis
CCCCAGGCCCGGCCGGAAGCGCGCTCCGGCGGCGTGGCGGACCTGCTCGCCCAGGTGCGCGCCCGACAGCGCCGCCAGCTCTGGGCCCAGGGCCTCCTCCTGGGCACCGTCACGGCCCTCGTGCTCCTGTTCGCCACGGGCCTCCTGGGCCGGGTGGCGCCGGGGTTCGCGCGGTTCCTCCCGTGGCTCGCCCTGCCGGTGGGCGCGGCGGTGGCGGGCTTCTTCGGCGTCGTGCTCGCGCGCCGGCAGGTGGGCGACGACCTGCTCACCGCCCGGCTCGTGGGCCAGCGCCGCCCGGAGCTGTCGCTGGACGTGCTCGCCGCGGTGGAGCTGTCGCGCGAGCGCCGTGACGAGGCGGGCTGGTCCCCCCAGCTCGCGGACGCGTTCCTGCGGCAGATGGACGAGCGGGCCCGCACGGTGGACCCGGGGCTCGTGGTGGACCGCCAGCCGCTGCGCCGCGTGGCCCTGGCGTCCGGCGGCGCGGTGCTGCTGCTCGCGGTGCTGATGTTCTTCGTGGGCGGCCGGTGGGCCGCGGGCTGGAAGCACCTGCGTGAACAGGCCGCGCGCCCGGAGACCGCCGCGCAGGTGGAGCCCATCACCGGCGACATCGAGCTCACCTACCGCTACCCCGCCTACACCGGCCTCGCGCCGCGCACCGTGCCCGGCACCAACGGCGAGGTCAGCGCACCCGCCGGGACGGAGGTCGTGCTGAAGACGCGCTCGGACCGCCCCGTCGAGCGCGCGGAGGTCGTCGTCAACGGCCAGACCCTGCCCCTCACCGTCACCGGCGGCCGCGAGCTCACCGGCAGCTTCATCGCGAAGCAGGGCGGCCACTACCACTTCGTCTTCTACGCCTCGCGCGCGAAGCCGCTCGCGGTGGGCCCGGACATCGCCCTCACCGTGGAGGCGGACAAGTCCCCCCAGGTGACGCTGCTCACGCCGTCCTCGGAGATTGAAGTCGACCCCGGCCAGACGGTGACGCTCAAGTACGAGGCCAACGACGACTACGGCCTGTCCGGCCTGGCGCTGGTGTTCCGCATGCCCGGCGCGAAGCAGGAGACGCGCGTGAACCTGCCGCGCGAGGACAGCCGCCGCAGCCGGGGCACCTTCAACTGGGACCTGGGCCCGCTCAAGCCCGCCCCCGGTGACCGCATCACCTACTACGTGGAGGCCAGGGACAACGACGCGGTGGAGGGCCCCAAGAAGGGCGTCAGCCGCACGCAGACCCTGCGCGTCTACAGCGCCGCCGAGCACCGCCGCGCCGCCCTGGAGAAGGCCGAGGTCCTGTGGGGCCGGCTCGTGGACCACCTGGCGGACCGCCTGGAGGGCCCCGACCGCGCGAAGCAGAAGGACGCGCAGGCGGTGGAGACCGCGAAGTCCACGGACACCAGCGGCCAGCAGCTCGCGGACGACTTCCGCGCCCAGGGCGCGGAGCTGTCGCGTGAGAAGGACGTGCCCAAGGAGATTGTCTCCGCGCTCCTGAACATCGGCGGGGAGCTCAAGCGCAGCGTGGGCACCACCGCCGACTTCCGCCGCCTGTACCTGCGCACCCAGCGCGCGCGCGGCGAGGACTGGGGCACCGGCACCCGGCTCACCGCCGTGGTGGAGGACGAAATCGAGGGCCTGGAGCGCGATATCCTCTACCTGGAGTCGCTCCTGGACCGGCAGAAGCTGGAGGCGCTCCAGGAGTTGACGAAGCAGCTGGCCAACGAGCGCCGCGACCTGTCGCGCCTCATCGAACAGTTCAAGGCCAACCCGGACGAAGCCGCGCGCGAACAGGTGATGCAGCAGATCCAACAGCTCAAGTCGCGCATCCAGGAGCTGATGCAGCGCATGGCCGAGCTGCGCAAGGGCATCCGCGACGAGCACCTCAACGCCGAGGCGCTGTCGGAGATGATGCAGCAGGAGGACATGCAGGGCGCCATGGACGAAGTCGAGCGCCTGATGCAGGAGGGCAAGTCGGACGAGGCCCTGGCGAAGCTCCAGGAGCTGGGCATGCAGATGGACGAGATGCTCGAGTCCATGGACAAGTCCCAGGAGGACTTCGGCGCGGAGCAGTACCCGGAGCTGGCGGAGAAGTTCGGCAAGTTCATGGACGACCTGCAGGGCACCATGGACGAGCAGCAGAAGGTCGCGGAGCAGACGCGCTCCCTGCGCGACCAGGCCCGCAACCAGAACCGCGACCGGCTCAAGGAGAAGGGCCAGGCCCTCAAGGACGAGCTCGCGCGCAAGGTGCAGCAGGTGCAGGAGCACTACCAGAAGCTCGATCCAGGCCGCCTCAACAGCCGCGCGGCCCGCCCGCTGGAGGAGGCCCAGTCCGAGCTGCGCAACGTGGAGAACGCGCTCAAGGTGGACGACTTCGACCTGGCCGCGGAATCCGCCGCCCGCGCGGAAGACGCCGCGCGCCAGCTGTCCAGCATGGGCGAGCAGCAGCGCCAGCTGGATGAGATGTTCGGCAACCCGCCGGAGGTGCGTCAGCAGTCCGCGAAGCTCGCGGAGCAGCTCAAGAAGGACGCGCGCGACGTGTCGGACGTGAGCCAGCAGCTGCAGAACCTCTTCCCTCCTCCGGGCTCGCAGTTGTCGCAGCAGGAGAAGCAGCAGCTCCAGCAGCTGGGCCAGCGTCAGCAGCAGCTGGAGCAGCGCGCGCAGGGCCTGCGCCAGCAGATGGAGGACATGGAGCAGACGGCGCCGCTGTTCGGTGAAGAGGCCGGCCAGCAGATGGATGAGATTGGCCAGCGCATGGGCGAGGCGTCCCAGCGCATGCAGGGCAAGGACCCGGGCCGCGGCTATGGCGAACAGCAGGCCGCCATGGAAGGCCTCAAGCGCTTCCAGCAGCAGATGCAGCAGAGCCAGCAGGGCCGCAAGGGAGGCCGCGGGCTGCCCATGCCCATGGGCTCCGGCCGCCGCCAGGAGGGCAACGGCCGCAACCCGCAGGACAAGGTGGAGCTGCCGGATGAAGACGCCTTCCAGGCGCCGCGCGAGTTCCGCAAGGACCTGCTGGACGCGATGAAGCAGGGTGCGCCGGAGAAGTACCGCGAGCAGGTGAAGCGCTACTACGAGGAGCTGGTGAAGTGAGCCGCCGCATGCACACGTCCATCCCCGGCCTGAGCGTCCTGTGCGCCCTGCTCCTCGCCATCCCCACGGCCTTCGCGCAGCCGCCCGACGCCGCCCTCAAGGAAGAGGTGAAGCAGCGGCTGGGCAAGGTGGAGCAGTCGCTGGATGACTGGGACGTGGGAGGCGCCCGCCGCGAGCTGGCGGAGGTCGAGCAGCGCGTGCCGTCCGAATTGGAGCCGCTGAAGTACTTCCAGGGGCGCGTGGCCTTCGAGGAGGGCCAGTACGACGACGCGGTGACGCTGCTGGAAGGCGCCAACATCGAGGACAAGCCGGGCAGCTACCTGCGGCTCGCCAAGGACACGCGCGCCATCGTCAAGGACCACCAGCGCGCGGAGTCCGAGCACTTCATCTTCTTCTACCCCAAGGGCAAGGAAGAGGTGCTGGTGCCCTACGCGCTGGAGACGCTGGAGGCCATCCACCGCGCGCTCGCGCAGGACCTGGGCTGGACGCCGCCGGGCAAGGTGCGCGTGGAGGTGGTGAACAACGCGCGCGAGCTGTCCCGCGTCAGCACCCTGACGGAGAAGCAGATCCGCACCACGGGCACCATCGCCATCTGCAAGTTCAACAAGCTGATGGTCACGAGCCCCAAGGCCGTGGCGCAGGGCTACGACTGGCAGGACACGCTGGCGCACGAGTACGTGCACCTGGTGGTCAGCCAGATGTCCCACAACACCGTGCCCATCTGGCTGCACGAAGGCCTGGCCAAGTTCCTGGAGTCGCGCTGGCGCGGCAAGGGCGGCCTGGCCATGACGCCCTCCACGCAGGCCCTGCTGGGCAAGCGCGTGAAGGAGGACAAGCTCATCCCCTTCGAGAAGATGCACCCCTCCATCGCCATGCTGCCCACGGCGGAGGACGCGGCCACCGCGTTCGCGGAGGTGTTCTACGCCATCGACTACATCCACGGCACCAAGGGCACCGCGGGCCTGCGCACCCTCCTGCAGGAGCTGAAGGCGGGCCAGCCGGACAAGAAGGCGGTGGAGGCGGCCACGGGCATGCCCTTCCCCCTCTTCGAGAAGACGTGGCTGACCTACGTGAAGAAGCAGCCCTTCCCCCAGGAGCTGGTGCCGCGCGACGACCGCGTGGTGCTCAAGGAGGACGCCAAGGGCGAGAAGAAGGACAGCGAGAAGAAGGGGCGTGAAATCTCCTTCGGCGGCTTCGCCGAGGTGACGGAAGTGCCCGCGCGCAAGTTCGCGCACCTGGGGGAGGTCCTTCGCGAGCGCAACCGCGTGAAGGCCGCCGCGGAGGAGTACGCGCGGGCGCACAAGCTGGTGGGCGACAAGTACGAGTCCGTCTCCAACAAGTTCGCGCTCGCGCTGCTGGAGCTGCGCCGGTTGGACGAGGCGGAGTCCGTGCTGCGCGGCTCCCTGCGCATGCACCCGGGCTCGCCCTCCACCAACGTGCACCTGGGCCGCATCCTGCTGTTCCGCAAGGACTACCCGAAGGCGAAGACGGCGTACCTGGAGGCGCTGGCCTCCGACCCCTTCGACCCCGAAATCCATGTCGCCCTCACGCGCATCCACGGCGCGCTGGGGGAGACGGCGCTCGCATCGCGCACGCGCGGGGCCGCCGCCAACCTCACGGGCCTCAAGCCCGACGACGTGGACCGCGCCGCCCAGGCGTTCCTGCGCGCCGAGGACGAGCTGTCGGAGACGAAGAACGTCCCCGCCGGCACGCCCGACGCCCCGAAGCCGGCTCCGGCACCGAAGCCGGCCCCGGCGCCGCAACCCGCGAAGTAGCCCTCCTCCCCGGCAGCCAGCCAGCCGGGGCAAGGCCTCCGTTCCCTTCCCGCCCTCACGGGATGCCTAGCTTTCCGGGCACAAGGAGGACGGGATGGCGTTCCCAGACAGCCGTGTGGTGCTGAACGTTCGCGCCCGGTCCCGGGGTCAGTGGCGCTGTCCACTGGCGTACCGGACCGCGCACGCAACGTGAATTGGCGCACGTCCGCCCTCCCACCGCCTGGGTTCCCTGTCGCGCGCTGCTCCAAGGTGCGCCGCGCGGACCCGGGTGTGTCCGGTCCACCGATTTGTCCCGCCTCGGTTTGCGAGGCCTTGAAAAGGAGCAGCACCCAATGAAGCGCACCCTGCACGGAGTCACCCTCGCCGCGGTCCTCTTCACCGGCGGTGTCTCGATGGCCCAGAGCGCCGCGCCCGCCACCACGAAGCCCGCGCCCGCCGCCAAGGGCATGGCCGAGTTCAAGGGCTTCATGGCCCCCACGGACCCGAAGGCCTTCCTGGAGCGCCTGCACTACATCAACCAGTCGGAGATCAAGCAGGCCGAGCTCGCGCAGAAGAGCTCGGAGAACCCGGACGTGAAGAGCTACGCGCAGATGATGATCGACTCGCACACGGCCGCGGACAAGCAGGTCATGGACTTTGCGAAGACGCAGAACCTGAAGCTGGCGGAGATGCCCAAGCCCGCCAACGACATGGAGAAGAAGGCCATGGCCGCCGACAAGGCGCACATGGAGAAGCTCCAGACCCTCAAGGGCATGCCGTTCGACTCGTGTTACATGGCCAACCAGGTCGGCGCCCATGACGAGGCCATTGGCAAGGTGATGGCCGCGAAGCAGGGCATGACCGCCGCCCCCGCGGAGATGACCACCATGCTGACCCAGCTCTCCCAGGAGCTGCCCAAGCACCGCGACATGGCCTACCAGACGCTGGGCAAGCTGCCCCAGACCATGGGCGTGGGCGGCTCCGGCAGCATGGGCGGCACCATGAACCACGGCTCCATGGGCGGCGCCACGCCGAGCGGCACCATGGGCGGCTCCACCGGCACCACGGGCGGTGCGACGAAGACGAAGTAATGCAGCCGCGTTGAAGCACCCGACGCCTCCTGGGAAGTCCATTCCCGGGAGGCGTTTTCATGTGCATGATGCCGCGCCATGTCACGACTGATTGCTTTGGCTTCCTGTGTCTCCGTCCTGCTGCTCACCGGCTGTTCCAACAACGCGGACGCCATCTGCGAGTACCGCAAGGAGTGCTTCGACTCCGACCTCAACGCCGGCACCTGCGCCGACAAGATTGGCGCCTGGGAGGACGAGAAGGAGAGCGAGCAGGACGAGCGCCGCGAGCGCACCGCGGAGTGCGCGGAGTGCATCGCCGACCGCACCTGCGCGGAGGTCATCGCCAGCTGCATCGACGACTGCTTCGGCATCCCCTGAAACGCTGAGGTTCAAGGCCCCAGGGGACGCCTTGCCGGGCGCGCGCTACTTGCGCGTCCAGCGGTCCAGCCAGCCCAGCACCTCGTCGTGCCACTGGATGCTGTTCTGGGGCTTGAGCACCCAGTGGTTCTCATCCGGGAAGTAGAGGAAGCGGGACGGGATGCCCCGGCGCTGGAGCGCGGTGAAGGTGGCGATGCCCTGCGTGTCCACCACGCGGTAGTCCTTGCCGCCGTGGATGACGAGCATGGGCGTCTTCCACTTCGCCACGTGGTTCACCGGGTTGTGCTTCTCATACGACTCCGGCTTCTCCCACGGCAGCGCCTTGTGCTCCCACTCGGGGAACCACAGCTCCTCGGTGTCGTAGTAGGCGGCGCGCTCGTCGAAGATGCCGTCGTGGTTCACGAGGCACTGGAAGCCGTCCGCCCAGTTGCCGGCGATCCAGTTGATCATGTAGCCGCCGTAGCTGCCGCCCAGCGCGCACCGCTTCGTCTTGTGGATGAAGGGGTACTTCTGGAGCGCGGCGTCCACGCCCTTCTTCAGGTCCTCCAGCGGCTTGCCGCCCCAGTCCCCGGCGATGGAGTCCGTGAAGGCCTGGCCGTAGCCGGTGGAGCCGTGGAAGTCGATCATCACCGCCACGTAGCCGCGGCCCGCGTACACCTGCGGGTTCCACCGGTAATGGAAGTGGTTGCCGAAGCTGCCCTGCGGCCCGCCGTGGATGAGGAAGGCCAGCGGGTACTGGCGCTTCGGGTCGAAGTCCACGGGCTTCACGACGTAGCCGTGCACCGTCTCGTTGTTCCAGCCCGGGAAGTTGAACTGCTCGAAGGCGCCGAACTTCAGGCCCGCGAGCGCGTCCTTGTTCACCTGGGTGAGCTGACGGGTGCCGGTGCCGTCCGCCTTCATCGCGTACAGGTCCGCGGGCGAGTCCAGGTCATCCAGCGCGTAGACGACCTGGCCGTCCGCCGCGGGCTGGGCGCCGTCCGCGCTGCCGCCCTGGGTGAGGCTGCGCGCCTTGCCGGTGGCCACGTCCAGGGCGAACACGGTGTTCTGCCCCACGTCGTTGGCGGTGGTGTAGAGCGTGGCGCCATCCTTGCTCCACGCGAGCGAGCCGGCCGAGCGGTCCCAGTCCTGGGTCAGCACGCGCTCCTGGCCGCCCGGCCACGTGCGCAGGATGACGCGGAAGCGGTCGGCCTCGTAGCCGGGGCGGGACATGGCCACGTACGCGAGCGTCTTGCCGTCCGGGCTGAACACGGGGCTGGTGTCCGTGGCGCGGTTCTTCTCCGTGAGCTTGCGCGGCTTCGTCTTGCCGTCGACGGGCGCGAGGAACAGGTCCAGGTCGGTGGACCACGACTCGGTGCGGCCCACGTCGCGCGCGGCGAAGACGATGCCCTTGCCGTCCGGGGTGAAGGTGAACTCCTCCGCTCCGCCAAAGGGCTTGCCAGGCGCGTCCGCGTCCATGCCCTTCATCACATCCACGGCCGTGCCGCCGGCCACGGGGACGACGAACAGGTGCGAACGCGTGCCGTCCTTCCAGGTGTCCCAGTGGCGGGCGAAGAGCTGATCATACGCCTGGCCGGTGGTCTTCTTCTTCTCGGCCTCCGCGGCGCGCTGGGTGTTGCACGCCAGGTCCGCGCAGTCCGGGCGCACGTCCAGCGCCACCGCGAGCTGCTGGCCGTCGCGCGACAGCACGAAGCTGTTCACGTCCTGCGGCAGCTTCGTGACGGGCAGCGGCTCACCGCCGTCCACGGGCAGGCGCCACACCTGGGAGGAGCCGCCGCGCGACGACAGGAAGAAGAGGCTCTTGCCGTCCGGGGCCCAGACCGGGTCGCTGTCGCCGTCCGGATGGGAGGTGAGCTGGCGCGGCGCCGAGCCGTCCAGGTTGACGAGCCACAGGTCGGTGCGGCCGCGGTTCTTCTCCATGTCGGTGGAGCGCAGGACGTAGGCGACCTGACGGCCATCGGGAGAGACGCGCGGGCTGCTGAGCCGGCGCAGCGTGACCAGGTCCTGCTGGTTGAACGGATGGGGCGCGGGCGCCGGGTTGGCGCCGAGCGCCAGGGCCGCGAGGAGCGACAGGGGCACGGGGAGGTTCCTCCAGGGAGAGGTGGAACCCGGACCGTGCCCCCGGGAGGGCGGGCTGTCCACCGCTGGATTCAGGGTGGGTGGAAGGGGTGGAAGGCCCCGACGCGCGGTGCTAGAGCTTCAGCCCATGAGCGCACCCATCGTCGTCCACATCTGGTCCGACTTCGTTTGACCCTGGTGTTACGTCGGCCTCGGTGAGGTCGAGAAGCTGAAGAAGGAATACGACGTCCAGGTGGAGTGGCACCCCTACTTCCTGCGCCCGGAGACGCCTCCGGAAGGGCTGCCGTTGCCCGAGTACGTGCGCCAGGGGATGAAGGACCCCAACAACCCGTTGAAGCTCCGCGCCGCCAAGGCCGGGCTGACCATGGTGCAGCGGGACATCATCCCGTCCACGCGCCGTGCGCACGAGGCGGCGGAGTACGCGCGCGCCAATGGCCGGCTGGAGCCCTTCCAGGCCGCCATCCTGCGGCGCTACTGGAGTGAAGGTCAGGACCTCTGGCAGTGGGACACGCTGCGCGGTGCGGGCGTGGAGGCCGGGTTGAATCCGGATGAGCTCCAGCGCGCCGTGGAAGAGGGCCGCTACCGGCAGGTGGTGGAGGAGTCCGTGCGCGAGGCCCAGGAGATGGGCATCCGCGCGGTGCCCACGTTCATCCTGGGGGACAAGCTGGCCATCCAGGGCGCGCACGAGTACCCGTCGTTCCAGAAGGCCATGCAGCAGCTGGGCGCGAAGCCGAAGCAGCAGGGCTGAGCGCGGGCGCTACAGGCCCTTCACCAGGATGAGCAGCCGCGCGAAGGTCTCCGGACCTTCGCCGGCCAGCCCCTTCGCGAAGTCCAGGAACGTGGGCGCCTGCTCCACGTGCTTGGCGACGACCTGGAACGCCTCCACGGCGGCGGCGTCCAGCGTGGCCTGGGGCGTGCCGGGAGCCTCCAGCAGCGCCACCACGGCCGGATGCCCGAGCAGCACCCAGCGCACCACGGAGGCGCGCAGTACGAGCAGGAACATGGCGTTCAGGAGGCTCGGGGCCTCGGTGAACGGGTGGCGCAGGACGTGGTTGAGCGCGTGGTGCAGGAAGTACTGGTGCACGCGCGCCCCATGCAGGGAATCCAGAGCGGAGCGCCGGGTGGCGTGGAGGTGCCACGCTTCATCCGGGTTCGCGTTCGGACCGCCGTAGGACGCGTGCACGTCGCGCACGAGCGAGAGGAAGCGCGGACTGCCCACGGCGGCTTCGCGCGAGCGGAGCACGGCGCCGCAGATGCCGGCCCACGGGCCTCCGGGCAGCTCCAGCGCTTCGAGCTGCGCCCCCAGGGACGCGAGGGTTTCAGCGGATTCATACTCGCGAAGGATGCCCGCGAGCCGCTCTCCGTCCGCGCCTTCCGTCGTGCCCGGGAAGTAGAAGTCGCCCAGTTCCAGCGCCATGCGGCCCAGTGCGTACAGCCTCGCGGCGAATGGGACTTCACGGCGCTCCAGGAGCCGCAGCATCGCTTCGCGCACGGTTTCCGCGTGGGCCGTCCACACGTCGTCCCCCGCAGCCACCTGCCGCGCCACCTGCGGACGCAGGGCCTGTTCCTCGGGCACGGGCTCGCGCACCAGCGCGTCCTCCGTCAGCAGACACAGGCGCGCTGTCTCCGGACACGCGAGCGACCCGGCCATCTCCACCCGCGTGCCCCAGCGCGTGAGGACTCGCGGGAAGACGGAGCAGCCGTCCGGCAGCACCGCTTCGCCGTACCGGCGCTGGAGCGAGCAGAGCTTCGCCTCGTCCAGGAAGGCGCAGTGTCCGTCCGCGCGCTTGCCCAGGATGCCCGCCTGCCGGCCCGTGTCGTCCTCCGGGTTGGGGGTGATCAACGCGGAGACGCTCGCCTCGTCCGGTGTGCCCGCGACCTTCTGGCGCAGCAGGCTCCAGCGCGACTCGCTGATGGGCACCGTGAGCCCCGCGCAGCAGGTGTCCTCGCACGCTTCCGCGATGCAGCGGAAGCGTGCCATGTAGCGGGGGGCGGAGGCGGTCATGGCTCCCAGTCTACTTGCGGCCCAGCGCCTTCTTCACGAACCCCCAGAAGCGGCCCGCGCGGTCCTTGAGGTCCGCGCCCCGGCGCTCCTCGGCGGCGCTCACCGCCTCCTTGCTCACCTGGAGCTGCTTCTGGAGTTCCTCCGGTGAGTAGCGCGTGGCGAGCGTCGCCTTCACTTCCTTGCGCGTCGAGTACTCCCGCGCCTCCACGTGCAGCACGCATTCAGAGTCGAGCTTCAGCGTCACGGCCACGCGCACGGAGCCCTTGGGGCCGCGCGGCAGACCTTCCATGCGCACGGTGCCCAGGTACTCGTTGGCGGAGATGTGGTTGTCCTCGCCCTGGAAGATGGACAGCTCCATCCGCTCTTCGTTGTCCTGCGACGTGCTGATGGCGAACGAGCGCTGCGTGGGCAACGGGCTGTTGCGCTCGACGACGCGCTTGAAGCCGCCGCCGGGCATGGCCACGCCAATGGTCATGGGCAGCACGTCGATGAGCACCACGCTGCTCACCTTGTCCACCGAGCCCGAGTACAGCGCCGCGCCCAGTGCCACGGCCTCGTCCGCGTTGACGCTGGCCTGCGCGTTCTTGCCGAAGAGGCCCTTGAGCTTGTCGCGCACCAGCGGCATGCGGCTCATGCCGCCCACGAGGATGATGTCGTCCACCTCGTTGGCGCGCAGCTTGGCGTCCAGGAGCACGTCGCGCACCACGTCGATGGTGCGGTTGAGCAGCGGGTCGCAGATCTTCTCCAGGTCCTGGCGCGACATCGTCACGCGCAGGTCCCGGGGGCGGCCCCCGTCGTCCATCATCAACATGGGGATGTGGACTTCAAAGGTGCTGCGCTCGGACAGCGCCATCTTCGCGCGCTCGGCGGCGTCCGCCACGCGCGACAGGGCGATGCCGTCTCCGTTGAACGCGATGCCCTCCTTCTCCTGGAAGCGCTCCAGGAGGAAGTCGACGATGAGGTTGTCGAAGTCGATACCGCCCAGGAAGATGTCGCCGCCGGTGCCCAGCACCTCGAAGACGTTCTTCTCGATGCGCAGGATGGTCGCGTCGAAGGTGCCGCCGCCCAGGTCGTAGACGAGCACCTTCTTGTTGAGCTCGCGGTTGAGGCCGTACGCGAGCGCCGCGGACGTGGGCTCGTTGAGGATGCGCTCCACCTTGAGGCCGGCCATGTGGCCCGCCTTGCGGACCGCTTCACGCTGCGGCTCGGAGTAGTAGGCCGGCACCGTCACCACGGCGCGCTCCACCTTCTGGTTGAGGTGGGTCTCGGCCATCTCCTTGCACTCGCGCAGGATGATGCCCTGCACCTCTTCCAGCGACAGCACGTCGTTGCCCAGGCGCACGGCGGCGCGGCCCGCGGCGTCGGGGGTGATTTCGTAGTGGAAGCGCTCGCGCACCTGCTTCACCACGGCGCTGTCGTAGGGACGGCCCACCAGGCGCTTCGCGCCGTAGATGGTGTGCGTGGGCCGCAGGACCAGCTGGTTCTTCGCGCGGTGGCTGACGAGCAGCTTGTTCTGCGCGTTGAGCGAGATGACGGACGGGATGGTGTTGTAGCCCTCGCGCGAGCGCAGCACGACGGGCCGGCCGTTGGACAGGAGCGCCACGCAGGAGTTGGTGGTGCCCAGGTCGATGCCGATGACGGGGCCCGTGGCGGTCAGCGGTGTCTGCGGCGGCGTGAGGTAGATGGGGCGCACCTGGCCATTGGCGTCCAGGGCCGGAGGCGGCGCGGGCGTCGTGGGCACGGCGGCGGGCGCGAGCATCGCGGGGGCGCTCGGCGCGACGGGGGCCGGCGGGGCCTGACGCACGGAGGGAGGAAGCACGCTCGGC
>NZ_RAWK01000292.1 GCF_003612165.1 Corallococcus aberystwythensis
GTCCCCCACCCCGCCCCCGGTCGCCGCACGCGCCCCGGTTCCTTCGCCGGCTCCCGTGGAGCCGCCGCGCAACGAAGTCGTCCAGCCCCTGCCGGACAAGACGAAGGGCGAAATCGACGCGGCGAAGGAGCGGTCCGAAGCGCTCAAGGCGGACCCGGAGCTGGAGAACGCCGTGGGCTTCACCCACTTCGACACCAGCGCGAGCCACGACAACCTCGTCACCGTCCTGTCCACGAAGGAAGACCTGCACCGGCTGGCGTCGCAGACGCTGGTGCGAATCAAGTGCCGCGAGGACGACAAGGCCTACCTGGGCGTCGTCGTCCAGGGGCCCTTCGCGGAACCCAACGCCGTTCCCGCGAACTCCACCATGGCCATTGGCGTGGTGACCCACGGCAAGAAGCTCACGTACACCTTCGAGTACCACGGCCGCGCGGAGGTGGAGATCCTCGGTGAAGAGGTCGCGGGCGTGCTCAAGCCGCACCGCTTCCGGCCCCGGCCGCAGAGCCCCGTCTACGTGCTCACCGAGGAAGAAAGCGCGAAGGTGCTGGGCGTCAGCGGGGAGATGAGCATCGGGGCCGTGGTGGGCTACGAGAACATGGAGGCGCGCATCAACGCCCGCGACAAGTCCGTGCTGCCCCGGCACACGGGCATCATCGGAACGACGGGCGGCGGCAAGTCCACCACGGTGGCCACGCTCATCCATCGCGCGCAGAGCGCGGGCATCGCCACCATCGTGTTCGACGTGGAGGGCGAATACACGCACGTGGACCAGCCCACCAACCACCACGCGATGGTCGAGACCCTCAAGCGCCGCGGTCAGCAGCCCGAGGGCGTGAAGGACCTGCACATCCATCACCTGGTCGGCCGCGAGAGCCGCAATCCGAGCCACAAGAACAAGCACGCCTTCTCGCTGAACTTCTCCAGCCTGTCGCCCTACGCGCTGGCGGAGATCCTGGACATGTCGGAGGCGCAGCAGGAGCGCTTCCTCAAGGCGTACGACGTCACGAAGCTGCTCTTGGAGGACTTCGAGGTCTATCCCGTCACGGAGCAGGAGCGGCGTGACGCGCTGGAGGTGGACGAGCTGTCCACGGGCTACCCGAAGATGACCATCCAGCACCTGCTGGACGTCGTGAGCGCCTACCTCTACAGCATGAGCGACGAGGGCAAGGCGGAGGGCAAGGCGCGTCCACGCCGCGCCGCGAGAGCGCGAGGAACGGTCTCGGAGGAGATCGAAGCCCTGGAGGAAGACGAGGGGCCTCCCGCGAACTCGCTGTCGCTCTACAGCATCTTCAAGAACGACCCCGGCAAGGTGATGCGGCGGGTGATGGCGCAGAGCAGCCGCAACGTCATCAGCTGGAAGGCGCTGGCCAGCAAGCTCCAGCGGCTGCGCCGGCTGAACATCTTCGACATGGGCGACACGGCAGGCGTGAAGTACGACGCCATGCTCTCACCGGGCCGGGTGTCGGTCATCGACCTGTCGGACACGGAGTCCCCCCAGCTCAACAACCTGGTCATCGCGGACATCCTGCGGGGCATCCAGGAGCGGCAGGAGGTCCGCTACGAGAAGGCCCACCGCGAGGGCAAGGACCCCACCCCGGTCCTCATCATCATCGAGGAGGCCCACGAGTTCCTGTCCGCCAGCCGCATCAAGCAGATGGAGACCCTCTTCCAGCAGGTCGCGCGCATCGCGAAGCGGGGCCGCAAGCGCTGGCTGGGGCTCGTCTTCGTCACGCAGCTTCCACAGCACCTGCCGTCCGAAGTGCTGGCGCTGCTCAACAACTTCATCATCCACAAGATCACGGACGGGGCCGTCATCAACCAGCTGAAGAAGAGCGTGGGCAGCATCGACGAGAGCCTGTGGAGCCGCGTGTCGAGGCTCGCACCCGGACAGGCCCTGATGTCGTTCAGCCACTTCACCCGGCCCCTGATGGTGGCCGTGGATCCCGCGCCCGTGCAGCGGCTGCTCGTCGACTGAGCCATCCAAAGACCCGGAACGGCGGGGGCAGGAGCGATATAGAGCAGCCGTCATGCTCTCCGCGCTCCTCGCCTCCGTCATCGTCGCCCAGGCTCCCGCGTCCCCGGCCTCCCGTGCCGCGGAGACGCTGGGCCTGGGCCCGGTCATCGACTCCGTCGTTCATCAGGGCGTGACCTACGCCGCGCTCGGGCGTGGAGGCATCGCCGTGCTCAAGGTGGACGGCACTGCGCCCCAGCTCGTGCGCATCGTCGAGGGAGGCCGGCGCTTCGTGCGGCTCGTCGTCGTGGGCCAGTCGCTCCTCGCCGTCGAGCAGCGCGAGGAGGCCCATGCGTTCTCCCTCGCCACGCCGGAACAGCCCCAGCCGGATTCGCTGGCCTCCGCGCTGGGCGCGACGCGTGACCTCCCTGTCGTCACCCAGGCGCCGCCTCCCACCCAGGCTCCGCCGCCCACGGCGGTCCCCTCCTCCACCCGGGTCACCGTCACCGCCGTGAGCGATGGCGACGTGACGCTCTCCGGTGGCGCGCGGGCGGGCCTGGGAGAAGGCACCCGCGTCCGCGTGCGCACGCAGGACTCCGGCGAGGTGGTGCTGAGGGTCATTGAATCCCGCGAGGACACCGCCATCGCCCGCCTGGGCCGGGGGGAGTCCGTGCGCGTGGGCGACACCGCCGTCGTCACCGACGCGCCCGCCACCGCGCGGCTCTTCTTCCCCGAGCCCGGCGTGCCGCGCCTGCGCTATGGCTTCCATGCCCGGCCCTTCCTCGCGCTGGATGCGAAGACGCGCGAGGGCAAGTCCGCTCGCGCGGGCGGTCTGCTGCTGGATGCGTTCATCGCGTGGCGGCCCGGGGACCTGCCCCTGGTGCTGAGCGCGCAGTTCGACCCCGTGGGCTTCGGTCTGGGCACCGGCCTGCGCCACACGCCGGGCTCCGCCTACCTCGCCGTGGCCTACTCCACCGACTTCCTCGAAGTGGGCATCGGCGCGGGCGGGCTGTTCGGACAGAAGTCCTGTTACGGCGAGCCCGCCTACGACCCCATCACCTACGAGCCCATCGAAGGCGAGACCGTGTGCGACTCCAACGCGGGGGTGTCCTTCCAGCAGGTGCTGCGGCTGGGGGCGCTCGACGGGTTCCACCTCGCGTGGAACTCCGCCATCCTCTCGCGCGACAACCAGTTCCGCTTCGGCTCCGGGCGCGGTGAAGTCCAGGTGCCCCTCACGCCCAGCCTCTCCCTCTTCGGCGCGGGCGGAGGCTCAGCCAGCGGATGGAACTTCGGTGAGCTGGGCGTGCGCAGCTTCCTCAAGGGCACCGGAGGCTCCGGCACCACCGTGCTCTCCGCGAGCCTGGGCATCGTGTCGCTCTCCGACGGCACCGGCGAGGCCCTCACCGGCCCCTCCATCGCCATCGGCATCGAGCGCCGACCCTGACGTCCGCGGCTTCAGTGACCGGAGGCCATCGACGCGGCGAACTCCTCCGGCACCATGGCGCCGGAGATGGGGAAGTCCTTGGGCGCCTTCTCCCACGCCTTCCCGGCCGCCGGGCGTGCAGCCGCTCGGGGGATGCGTCCCAGCCCCATGAGCGTCAGCGACAGCAGGCCCAGCCCCACGGCCCCCGCGGCCACCTCGCTGACGAGGCCCGCCCGGCGAAGGCCGCCCACTCCCAGGAGCGGGAGCGCGGCGATGGGCGTGGCCACCCACACCAACCACGTGCGCCAGTTCGCGCGAGCCTGTTGCCTCAGTGCGTCGAGTGAAGCCATCGGGACATCCTTCCGGACAGGAGGGTTGTCCAGGAGGATGGGGATGGACCGGGGTCCCATGAAGGCCCCCGCCTCATGCTCGCCTGCCCCCTCACGGGCGGGGCGGTGGTGCGGGGCGGCACGAAGGGACAGCGCCGGGCTCAGCCGCTCAAGGCCCGCACGCGCGCGGCGAGGTTCTGCGTGAAGAGCCGGTAGATGTGCAGCGAGGCCGCGTCGTGCGTGGCCAGGAAGTGCTGGAAGCTCTCGCGGGTGATGCGCAGCGCGCGCACCGCCGTCTTCGCGCGCACGTTCGCGGACACGGGGCCGTCCTGCACCAGGGAGATTTCCCCCAGGAACGAGCCCGGCCCCAGCGTGTTGAGCTGCCGCGCGTTCGGCTCGTTGCCGGAGAAGACGTCCACCGTGCCCTCCAGCAGCACGAACAGCCCCGTGCCGGGAACGCCCTTCTCCAGCAGCACCTGGCCCGGCGTGGCCGTCACGGGCCGCGCCAGCCGGTACAGGTCCTTCATGTCCTCCAGCGTCAGCTCGCCAAAGATGGGAATGGCCTTGAGGAAGCGGTAGCCGCTGGCCTCCGGCATGTTCGCGCCCGCGGCGAGCCGCGCGAGCAGCGCCTCCGCCTCCACGTCCAGGCCCATGCGCCGCAAGAGCCGCGCCTTCTCCGTCACCAGGACGGGATCCGCGCGCAGCAATTCGGAGCTGCTCAGCGCGTCCGCCAGCACCGCGAGCGCCCGGTGCGTGAAGCCGCCGGCGTCCAGCACCTTGCAGGTGCGCAGCACGGCCTCGACGTAGCGCGGGTCCTCCGCGAGCACGCCGCCCAGGGCCTCGGCCTCCGCATGCGCCTGTCCCAGCTCGTGGTAGAGGTCCGCGGCCTCGAAGGGGCGGCCCAGGCGGACGAGGCAGTGCGCCATGGACTCGCGAGCCCCCAGGCCCCGGTAGACCTCCAGCGCGCGCTCCAGCGCCCCGCCCCGCTCGAAGGCCGCCGCGGCGCGCTCCACCTCGCCCGCGCGCAGGTACGCCTCCGCGGCCGCCACGTGCTGACCGCCCTGGGCATACAGGTCCGCCACGGACACGTCATCGCCGCTGCCGTCCAGGAGCCGCGCCGCGCCCGTGAAGTCGCGCGCCCGGCGCAGCACGTCCACCAGCCAGTGGCGCTCCTTCACCGACCCCTGCGCGGCCTCCTTGCGAAGACGCTCGCGCTGCGCGGAGCCCAGCTCTTCATAGAGCTGCGCCGCGCGCTCCGGCTCGCCTTGAGCCGCCAGGGTCTGCACCACCTGGAGCGTGCTGCCTCGCACCGAGCCGCCCCGACCGTTGTCCGCCGTTTCGCCTGCCATGTCACACGTCCCTTCCCAGGCCCGCCCCGTCGGGGCGACGCGCCCGGTTCCGCAAGCGCCTGACTAAACAGGAACCCGGGCGTAAAGCCAGTCTCGACCGGCCCCCGTGGCCCTGGAGACACCGGGTCCGGTAGGGTCCCGGCATGGTTGTCTCCGTCCCGGCCGGGGTGTCACCGGACCGCCTCCCCGGGCCCTCGCGCCCCCGCTCCTGGTACCTGGTGGCCCCGTCCGCGGACCTGCGGCCCGGTCAGGCAATGGGCGTCCAGGTGGGTGCGCAGGAGGTGGTGGTCTTCCGGGGCCAGGAGGGCCGGGTCCACGCCCTGTCGGCGCACTGTCCCCACCTGGGGGCGCACCTGAAGCACGGCACCGTCCAGGGCGAGCTGCTGCGCTGCCCGCTCCACCACTGGAGCTTCGACGGAGGGGGCCGCTGCCGCGCCGCGCCAGGGCGAGGCGACGTGTCCGCCCTGCCGGGGCCCCGGGCGTGGCCGGTGGAGGAGCGCTTCGGCGGGGTGCTCGTGTTCAACGGCCCCGAGCCGCTCTTTCCCCCACCCGACCTGGAGGGTGGGGAGCACGTGTGGAACGTAGGGCCTCCGGTGACGGTGGGATGTCCCTGGCTGCCGCTCGCGGCGAACTCGTTCGACCTGGAGCACCTGCGCACGGTGCACCACCGGGAGCTGTGGGACACGCCGGCCTGGGAGACGCCGGACCCGTACACCCTGCGGCTGCGCTACACGTCGCGCGTCATCGGCACGGGCGCGAGCGACCGGCTGATGAAGGCGCTGTCGGGCAACCGCATCCGCGTGGAGCTCACGCTGCATGGCGGCACGCTGATGTCGGTGAAGAGCGACCTGGGCCGGGCGCGGGGGATGCTGCTCGCGAGCCTGACGCCGGTGGCGGCAGGGACGTCGGTGCGGCTCGCCGTGGCGGCGCGAAAGGGGCGGGTCCCGGGCGCGGCGGCGCTGGTGCTCGGGGTGTCGCGGTGGCTCTACACGTCGTTCCTGCGCCGGGACCTGTCGGTGCTGGACGGCATGCGCTTCAACGTCGCGACGGCGACAGCGGATCCGGTGATGCGGCAACTGCTGGACTTCGCCGTGGGACTGCCTGGGGATGGGGACGATGCGCGCCGATGACGCTCCGCCCATTCCCGCCACGCTCAACACAGCATTGCTCGTCGCGGCGATGGGCGCGGGGGCGCTGTGCCTGTGGACCGCGTCGCACGCGGAGGGGCTCTGGGTGCGGCTGGCGGCGGCCGGGGTGTTCTCCTACGTGAACAACACGGTGTTCTCGCTGTTGCATGAAGCGACGCACGGGGTGCTGCATCCGTCGCGGCGGCTCAACGACGGGTTGGGCCGGCTGGCGGCGGCGTTCTTCCCCACGTCATTCACGTTGCAGCGCGCATTCCACCTCACGCATCACCGGTACAACCGCACGGCGCGCGAGCAGTTCGACTACCTGCACCCGGGCGACCACCGCGTCCTCAAGTATGCGCAGTGGTACGTCATCCTGACCGGCGTCTACTGGCTGTTCGTGCCGCTGGGGGCGCTGGTGTTCGCGCTCGCGCCGGGCCTGCTGCGGAGGCTGCGAGGGCCGGGGACGCGCTACGGGGAGCAGACGGGCGCGGACGCGTACCTGGGGCGGCTGGAGGATGCACCGGGGACGGCCATCCGCCTGGAGGTGCTGGGGATGGTGGCGGTGCAGGCGGGGCTGGCCGCCGCGCTGGACCTGACGCTCGTGGGGTGGGCGCTCTGCTACGCGGCGTTCGCGGTGAACTGGAGCTCGCTCCAGTACGCGGACCACGCGTGGTCACCGCTGGACGTGCGTGAAGGCGCATGGGACCTGAAGGTCGCGGCGCCGGTGCGCTGGGTGTTCCTCAACTACCACTACCACCGGGCACACCACCGGCATCCGCAGGTGCCCTGGCTGTACCTGGGCCGCTACGTGGATGAAGGCGTGCCCCGTCCGTCCTTCCTGAGGGTCTGGCTGTCGATGTGGCGGGGGCCAAGGCCCTTTCCGGGGCAGACGAAGTGAGTGCGCCATCCGGGAAGGGAGCGCATGCGGAGGACGCGCTCTTCGGCTGGCCCGCGTGGGAGGAGCTGAAGCGCACGGGAGCGATGGCGTTCGGCTTCGCGCTGTTCTTCCTCGCGGTGTACGGCGGTGCGAGCTGGGTGACGGGCTTCTATCCCGGCGGCCTGCGCGTGGACCTGCCGTTCGAACAGCACATTCCGTTCATGCCCGGCTGGGCCGCCGTCTACGTCAGCATGGACGTGCTGTTGCTCCTGTCCCTGTTCATCTTCCGGAAGTGGAGGCAGATGCTCCCCTTCGCGCTGGCGCTGTGCGCGGAGACGGTGCTGGGCGCGCTCTGCTTCCTCGTCCTGCCGGTGGAGGTGGCGTGGCCGCCGCGAGCAGTCACCGGAAGTTGGACGTCCGTCTTCCAGGCAGCGGACACGATGAACCTGGAGCGCAACTACCTGCCGTCGCTCCACGTCGCCTTCGCGTGCACAGCGGCCCTGGCCTACCGCGAGCGTTCAGGGCCCGTCGCGAGCACCCTGTTCACGCTGTGGGCGCTGGCCATCGCGGCATCCACGCTGCTCATCCACGAGCACCACCTGGTGGACGTCATCGCGGGAGCGCTGCTCGCCTGGGGCACGTGGCGGGTCGTGGCGCCGCGGGTCCGGCGGGAGGCATTCCTCGAGGCGGTGCGAGTGGAAGCCCTCTGCGCACGGGAGCTGTACCGCTTCGCGCGCAGACACCCGCGTTACGGGCTCATCGCGCTCGCCCTGTACCAACAGTCGCTGGGACGCTGGAGCAAGGCGCGCAGGGCGCGGGTGGGGTTCTGTTTCCTTCAGCTGGTGGATGACGTGCTGGATGGAGACCGTCTCGTCGAAGGCGAACCGCTGGACGCCATTGACGCGCTCCTGCGCACGCTGGAGACGGGTGCGCCGGCCCCCAGGACGGAGTTCCACGACACCGCGGCTTCACTGGGCCGGGTGCTGCTCACGGAGCTGACCGGCCCGACGGCCAGAGAGCACGTGTTCGAACTGGTGCGCACAATGCGCCGGGACCGCGAGCGGGTGCGCGATGGACGCTGGTGGGACGCGGCAACGCTCCAGACGCAACTGGGGAACACGTTCCGGCTCTCCGTGGGCCTGATGCTGCACGTCGCGGATGCCGGGGTGCGAGCGGAGGAAGCCCCTTCCCTGCTCGCGGCATTGGGATGGTGCTCCGTCATGCGTGACCTGCGCGAAGACCTGGCCCAGGGCCTCTTCAACGTCCCCGCCAACGTCGCGGCGGAGGTGCGCGCGCAGGGCCATGCCCCGGAGGACTTCGACTCGCTGCTCGCGGCCGAAGCGGGACGAACCTGGGTGCGCGGCGAGTACCAGCGAGCCCGCGCCCTGCTGGACCGCTCCGCGAAGGAACTGGCCCTCCTGGAAGGCAGACCTGGCGTCAGGCTGCTGCGCCTCTTCCACGGGTCGGTGGAAGCCTTCTGGGCCCGGAAGCTGCCGCGTCGCATGCCCTTCCTGCGCGAGGCACCCGTGCTGGAAACCTCCTGAGTCTTCCGCTCACGGTCGCCTCACCTGCACGTGGGGTGAGGCCGCCATGGACGACGCGGTGCATGCGTTGACGCGAACCGGACGGAGGCATCTGCTTGAGGGCATGTCCGACTCCGCCCCTGCCACTTCCAGCGCGCGTCCGGTGGATGCCTCCGAACGGCTGCCCCTCCTGGACGTGCTGCGAGGCTTCGCGTTGTGGGGCGTCTTCGTGTCGAACAGCTTCGCCTGGTTCAGCGGCCGGGTGCTCATGCCGCGAGAGCAGGCCCAGGCATTGGCGGCGCCACCCTTCGAAGCAGCCGTCACGGCGCTCTACCACTTCTTCGTGAACCAGAAGTTCGTCACGCTGTTCGCCTTCCTCTTCGGGCTGGGATTTTCCATCCAGCTTCAGCGAGCGGAGCGGCGCGGAGCCTCCGTCGTCCCGGTGTACTCACGGCGGCTGCTGGTGCTGCTGGGCATTGGGGTGGTGCATCTCACCGCGCTCTGGGCGGGGGATGTGCTCTCCACGTACGCACTGCTGGGCTTCGCGCTGCTGTTCTTCCGGGACCGTTCGGACCGGACGCTGCTGGTATGGGTGGGCCTGTCGGTGGTGGTCGTCCCGCTGCTGGTGCCAGCCCTGCTGCACTTCGGTCCCATCCTGCTCCACGGCGCGCAGGCCGCGGCGGATGCCGCGAAGGCCACCGAGGCAATGGAAGCCCAGACACGAGGCCAGCTGCTGCTGGGGCTCCAGAGCGACTCGCTCTGGACGACGCAGGCAGCGAACGCGCACTTCCTCAACTACATGCTGCCGACGCTCAAGCGGCTGCTGTGGATGATCTTCATCCTGGGCCGCTTCCTGCTGGGGCTGCTCGCGGGGAGGCACCTGTTGCTCCAGGACGTGGAGCGGCACCGCGCCCTGCACCGGAAGCTGCTGGGCTGGGGCCTGGTGTTGGGCGTGCTGGGGAATGGCGCGGGGGTGGTGGTGCAGCACCTGCGCCTCGCCGGACTGCTGGACCCGTCAAAGGCGCACTGGATGTTCACGCTGTCCGCCATCCAGGAACTGGGCTACCTGGGCCTCGCCGCGTTCTACGTGGCCGCCTTCGCCCTGCTCTTCCAGAAGGAGCGCTGGCGCCGCTGGCTGGGCGTGCTGGCGCCGGTGGGGCGCATGGCGCTCACCAACTACCTGATGCAGACAGTGGTGAGCCTCTGCCTCTACGACGGCTGGGGGCTGGGGCTCATTGGGAAGCTGCCACCGTCACGCTGCGTGGCGCTCACGATGCTGGTGTTCGCGCTCCAGGTTCCATTCAGCCGCGCCTGGCTGTCGCGCTTCCGCTTCGGTCCGGCGGAGTGGTTGTGGCGCTCGCTCACCTACGGCCAGCGCCAGCCCATGCGTCTCGCGCTCAAGCCGTCGCCGGCCGGCGTCCCCGACGTCCGATGAAGAACCCCGCCCCGAGCGCGGCGACCGCGACCAGGGCGCCAAAGCCCAGGGCCGCGTTCTTCACCTTGGTGAGCAGGGGGTTGTCGAACACGTTGGTGGAGTAGTGGAACGCGGCGATGAGCCACCGGTCACCCTCCTTCACCAGCGTGCAGGTCCACCGTCCGTTGACGACAAGGTCCGTGCCGTCATTCAGGATGTAGTGGTCCAGCGATGAGCCATAGGCGACGCCCGAATCGCCATACAGCCGCGTGAGCGCATCCACGTCGAACTTCGCGGTGACCTTCTTCACGACGCTGTCGGGGCCACCCAGCATCTGCGCGTAGTAGGCGCGGATGGCGTCCTTCCCCACGCGCACATCGTTGTTCATGGTGGAGAACACGACGTCCGGGTGCAGGTGCGTCAGCAACCGGTCCAGGTCCTGCTTGTTGAGCGCGTCCTCCATGTCCTGCTTGATGGCGCGCAGCGCCTGATGCGTCGCCTCGTCGCCAGAAGCCACCGCGGCAGGAGCCACGGCATCCTGGGCCTCCGACACGAAGGGGACCGCGACGAACAGCAACGCCAGGAAACCTACGAACCGGGTGCGCACCATCGAAGCTCCGTGAAGGAAGGGGACGGTGCGCATCCTAAGGAGGTCGCCAGGAGTTCGTTGACAATTCCGGCGAGGAAGCGCGTTCGGGCGGAGGCGTCCGAGGTCCATCGACGCAAGCGTCCCCTCCGGAGAGGAGATGCGGAGCTTCATGGGTGAGCGAAGAGGCCAAAGGATCTGGCCGCTCACGAAGCAGGTTGCCCCCGGGAATGGACTCTTGATGAGTCCCAGGCGAGCAGTCCACCGGCCCGAGGGCAAGTGGGGGTGGCCTCTCTGCGCTGTGCAGCGGTGCGCCCCCCGTACACACCGCCCCGTCGGTTTGCCCACGGGAGCCAGCGAATGGAGGCGCGGGCTGGAGGCCACGCTCCGGAGTCAAAGCGTCCCAATCAGTCCGACAGTCGGACCGGTTGCCCGAGGCCGCCCCCGGCATGTCTCCCCCGGCGCACGCCCCACCAGGCTCGCGGGGAATGAGCTCTGGGGTGGCTGGAAGTCGCGGTGCCCCAATGTCTGGCTCCAAGGGGAGGACCTGCGCGGGAGGACAGCAGGCAGCCCCGAGTGCCTCGGAGCTCTCTGCTGACGACGAGGGGCAGCCCATGCCACAGCCCTCAACGCAGGGGTGTGCCACCACTGCATCAACCTGCCCAGTGGATGGTGCGGTAGCGCCGTGGACGCCCTCCTGACCGTAAGGAGCTTCGGGGGCCGCCTGCTCCCGAGGGGTAGGGGCAAATTGGTCGAGAACAAGCTCGTCGTACGTCTTCATCAGCGCCGGCAGTTGATGCTGAAGCGCCTGCACGTCGCGCGCATACAGCGCATCCAACGCGCAGATGACCCACTGGCGCATCGCATCTCCGCCCATGAAGGGCAGCAGCCGGTCCGCAATGCCCCGGAAGGCCCGCTGCAGTGACTGGATGAGGAGCACGTGCCCGGGACGTGAAGCCACCTGGGCAGAAAGCCGCAGCAACTCGAATTCCAGCTGCGCGCAGCGCTCCTTGGGGTGGTACCAGCGCGCCGCGTCCTGGAGCGCGTAGCAGGTGCTCTCCAGCGGCCCCAGGGCCACGGCGGAGGCATTCGCGCAGCAGTCGGAAAGCAGCTCCACCAGCACCTGCCGCTTGAGGCTGAAGAAGCCCTCCAGAAGGCGCCGGGACTCCCCGGAGCGCGTGTCATGCAGCGCCAGCCCCAGGTTCTCCAGCGTCAGGGACTCGTCCAGCGCCACCGCGCGCGCCTGACGCCCGGGACGCAACACCACCAGGCCCCTCGCCGCCAGCCGCCGCAAGGCCTCGCGCACCGTGCCCCGGCATACCCCATAGCGGCGCGCCATCATCCGCTCCGAGGCCAACCCCCCATTCCTCGGCAGCCTCCTCAGCGCAATGTCCCGC
>NZ_RAWK01000293.1 GCF_003612165.1 Corallococcus aberystwythensis
CCCTTGTCCGAGCCCGCCGAGGTCATGGCCCCGCCGCCTGCGCGCCGCTGGCGCCCCCAATGGAACCACCTGGGGGCGCTCGCCCTGGCCCTTGCGTCCGTGGGCACCTGGACGGCCCGGGTGACAGGTGACGCCCCCGCACCCTGGCCTCCGCCCCAGGCCACGCGGCCCCTGGAGGCCCGGCTGACCTCCGCGGCCCTGGATGAACACCGCGACTACGCCCCCCTGCGCGGTGGGGCTCCCACGCCAGCGCCGCTGCCGCTGCGGGAGCTGGCCGGGATGGAGGACCGGCAGGACTGGCGCGGCATCGCCTCCGCGTACCTGCTCACGGGCGACTCGCGGCAGGCGCTGAACTACCTGGGCAACGCGCCCCCCTCCCCGGACGTGGACTCCGACCGCGCGGTGGCGCTGGCGCTGGCCCATGCCGGGGCCTCCGAGCAGGCGTCGAACGACGAGGCCCTGGCCGTGCTGGAGGACGTGCTCCGGAAGCGGCCGGACCACCCGCAGGCCCAGTGGAACCTCGCGCTGGTCCTGCGCAACCTGGACCTGCCCCTGCTGGCGGCGGACGCGTTCGACGCCGTGGCGAAGCTGGGCGAGCCCGGCTGGAGCGTGGAGGCGCGGGACCAGGCGCGCGCGCTGCGCGAACGGACGCTGGCCCGGGGCCGCGCCTGGAAGCAGTCCTTCGCGGCGACGCGGGACCTGATGGCGGATTCCAACGCACGGCTGCCGCTGGAGGAGGCCGCGAAACTTCCGGGCATCGGCCGGGTGGCCTTCTACGACGCGGTCCGCGCGGCACCCTCGAAGGACGCGGCGCTGCGGCTGCTGCCGCTGGCGGACGTCCTGGACCGGGCCTACGGCGGCTCCGTGCTGCACGCGACCGTGACCCGCGTGGCCGCGCGGGACTTCCAGAAGCGCGGGCCCCTGGCCCGGGACTACGCGCGGCTCGTGCGCGACGAGACGCCCTTCCCTCCGGCCTTCCTGGAGACGCTGCGGCGCTCCGGCGAGGACGACCTGTACGTGGGCGCGCTCGGCTACGAGCTCACGGCGAGACGGCCCGTGGACGCGGCGGCGTTCGCTCGCGCCGCGGACGGGCTGGGCGACCCGTGGTTCCACCTCATCGCCGAGCGCGAGCGCGCCAACCAGGAGGTGCGTGACGGCCAGTGGTGGAAGGCGGAGGCGCGCGTGCGGGAAGCGCTCCGCACGTGCGAGGCGGAGCGGCTGGACTACCGCTGCGCCGACCTGCGGGCGTGGCTCACGGACATGTACCGGGACGAACTGCACCGTCCCGCCGAGGCCCACGAACACGCGCTGCGCGGCTGGCAGCTGGCGAAGAAGCAGGGGGAATGGCAGCAGGAGCGGCTGTTCCTCCAGGAGCTGGCGCAGGTGGCGCGCTTCCACCACATCGTCCCCACCGCGGGCGCGTACTTCCGGGAGTCGCTGGCTCGCTTTCCGGACGACCCCGCGCAGGTGGGCTACGTGCACCGCAACCTGGCCACCGTGGCGTGGATGGACTTCCGCGTGGACGAGGCCCGGCGGCACATGGAGCAGTCGATGGAGTCCGGCTCCCCGCTGGGGCTCAATGGCGCGGGCGTGCTCGCGGACCTGGCCCGCTTCGGTCCCATGCCCGGCGCCGCGGATGCGCTGTCCCGCACCCTCTCCAGCCTGCGCCAGGGCCAGCCGCGCCCCGGCGAACGCGCGCTGCTGGACGCGCTTCAGGGCGAGTTCGAGCTGGAGCGCGACCCCGCCGCCGGACGCGCCCTGCTGCGGAGCGCCCTCACCCAGGCGGAGCAGTGGCCCGACGACGTGAACGCCCGCCGCGCGCAGGCCCGCGCCTCCGCCGCGCTCATCTCCGACGCGGGACGCACCGGGGCGTTCCTGGAGGCGCTCACCCTCGCGGGCCGCCAGCTCCAGGTGACCGGGGTGCCGGAGCGCTGCGTGCTCGCGGTCGCGGTGCAGCACGAGCGCACGGTGGCCGTGGCGCGGGGGCCTTCGGGCGCGGTGCTCGGGGACTTCACCCAGACGCGCACGGCACCGCTCGGACAGGACGCCTCCGGGCTGGTGCCGCCCGCGATGCAGGAAGCGCTGCGCGGGTGTGAGCAGGTCCGGGTGCTGGCCCCGCCTCCGGTGAATGGCCTGCCCCGGTTGCTGCCCGCGGACATCGCCTGGAGCTACCGGGTGGGCCACGCGACGGTGGGCCATCCTCCGCCGGTGGACAGCGGCACGCACCTGGTCGTCTCCAACGTGGACACGCCCGCGGCCCTGGGGCTCCCGCGCCTGCCGCTGATGCGTCCGCCCCCCGGGGAGGACGCGCGGCGCGTGATGCTGGAGGGCGCGCGGGCCACGCCGGCTCGCGTGCTGGAGGCGATGGGCACCGCCACCGAGGTGGAGATCCACACGCATGGCGTGTTCAGCCAGGAGCTGTCGGACGCCTCGCTCCTCATGCTGGCCCCGGAGCGGGATGGCCGGTACGCGCTCACCGCCCGGCAGGTGCGCGCGCATGGGCTCCCCAAGGCACCTCTGGTGTTCCTGGCCGCCTGCGGCGCCGCGCGCACGGCGCCCTTCCCGCACGAGTCCTTCAGCCTGCCGGTGGCCTTCCTCCACGCCGGGGCGCGCGCGGTGCTGGCCGCCACGGTGGACATCCCGGACACCGCGGGCCGCTTCTTCCACGACGTGCGCGAGCGGATCCACGCGGGCGCCGCCCCCAGCGTGGCCCTGCGCGACGAGCGGCAGGCGTGGCTCCAGGCCGCCCCCGGAGACCGCTGGGTGCACGACGTGCTCTTGTTCGAGTGAAGACCTTCCAGGTCACTTAAAAGAATCCGACCTGACACGTTTTCAAGAAGAAGCCGCACGCGGGACGGGAACACGGACTCCGCGGTGGCTTCGTCAGGAGGACACGGTCATGTCGAGATGTCGGATCAGTCCTGTTCTGGTACCCATGCCCAGAAGGCCTCAGAAGGACCTCCCGGACAAGCCGCCCCCGGGTCCCGCGGGGCTGGAGGCGAAGACGCTCGTGTCACCGCTGAACTTCCGCGACGAGTTCCACGAGGACCTGCCGGACAAGCCGCCGCCGGGCCCAGCGGGCTTCGACCGCTGACGCTCCAAGGCATGGCGCGGACCGATGCTCCCGCGCCGTGCCGTCGCATCCGTTACGTGATGGGGCAGGGGTGCGTGGACAAGGCCCACCGGGGGAAGGGCCTCTTCGACGCGCTCCACCACCCGCACCGCGAACAGCACCTACCGCGACGCCACCGACACATGGGCCGTGGTGCTCTGGGACTGGGGCGCGGGCACGTCGCGCGGAAGCACCGTGTCCACGCTCACCGCGGGGGGCGTGGGACGGTTCGCCATCCGCTTGTGGTGCAGGCCGGACAGCTTCAGCGCCAGCTCCGGACCGGTGACACCCTTGGGGATGTAGCCGTCCGCCCCGGAAGCGCGCACCAGCTCGCGCAGCTTCGACTCGTCCATGGACGAATAGAGGATGAACAGCGTGTCCGGGCCCGCGTACTGGCGCACCACGCCCAGGATGCGATCGCCGCTCAGCGTCGGGATGTTCACGTCCAGGAGCACGATGTCCGGCTGCTCGGTCCGCAGCAGGTTGGCCACACCCAGCGCCGCACGCGTGGTGACGACATCGAAGCCGTACCGGCTGATGGAGCGCTCCACCAGGTCGAGCACCAGTGGGTCATCATCCACCACAAGCGCCTTCAACTTGCCTTCCGCCATCGCGTCTCCGCCTTTCAAGACCCCGAGGGAAAGGTCCGAAGTGCATTACGTCCAGGTAGGCTGTGCAATATACGCCATAACTGTATTCATGCACAATGCCCCAAGGCCTGAAGACCCGGGAGACCTGTACTTTAAGTACGGATGTCGGGTTTCACGGTCGCGCGGCCGTGGGGCAAAAAGCCTCACGCGGCTGGGGCTGTCAAGACCTCGGGGCGGGACTGTTGGTGCACAACAGAGAGGGACGGCCGGGAGGGAGGCCGGGCGTCGAAGCGGCCTTCAGCGCGGGCGCGGCAGTTGTCGCAGTGGGCGCAGTCGTCCTCCAGCGGCTCTTCGAAGTAGGTGCCCAGCACCTTCCAGCGGCACGTGGTGGTGCTCCCGTAGCGCATCATCGCGTCCAGGCGCTCGTGGTCGCCCTGGTGGCGGTCCTCGTAGGCGCGCAGGTATGCGTCCAGCTCCTCGGGCTTGTCGAACGCGCGCAGCTGCTTCACGCCTCGCGCGCCCTTCTCCAGCACGCCCGCGGCCACCAGCTGCGCCACCAGCACGCGGGTGCGTTTGTCGCCCAGGCCGCTCGCTTCGGACAGCCGCTTGAGGGCCACGCTCCTGCCCTCCGCGCACAGCGTGTTCGCGGCCTGGTAGAGGCGCTGGCTCTCGTCGCGTCGCGGGTACTTGCCTCCCAGGAAGAAGCCCTGGATGCGCCGGTCCTCCAGCCGGTACAGCAGCGCCGCCTTCGCGGGCAGTCCGTCGCGGCCCGCGCGGCCCGCCTCCTGGTAGTAGCTCTCCAGTGAATCGGGGAAGTGGTAGTGCACCACGAGCCGCAGGTCCGGCTTGTCGATGCCCAGCCCGAAGGCCTTCGTCGCCACCACCACCGGCGTGGTGCCGTCCATGAAGCCGCGCTGGTTCTCCTCCCGCTCGGAGGCCTTGAGCTTGCCGTGGTAGCGGCCCGCCTCCAGCCCTTCCGCGCGCAGCCAGCGCCACAGCTCGTCCGCCTTGCGCACGGTGGCCGTGTAGACGATGGCGCTGCCGTCGTTGGCGCGCAGCAGCTCCAGCAGCTTCTGGCGCTTGAGCTCCGGGTTCACCGTGCGGTGGACCTCCAGCGTGAGGTTGTCGCGCTGGATGCCGGTGCACACCACCACCGGGTCCTCCATGCCCAGCTGCGTGCGGATGTCCTCGCGCACGCGGGGCGTGGCGGTCGCGGTGAGCGCGAGCACCCGGGGACGTCCGAGCGCGCGGATGGCGTCCCCCAGTGAGAGGTACGCGGGCCGGAAGTCGTGGCCCCACTGCGAGACGCAGTGCGCTTCGTCCACCACGAAGAGGCTCACGTTCGCGCGCTTGAGCAGCGCCAGGCGCTCCGGGTTCTCCAGCTGCTCGGGGGTGACGTAGATGAACTCGTGCTCGCCCCGGCGGATCTCCTTCTGGAGCGTCTTCAAGTCACCCGCGCTCAGGGTGGAGTCCAGCTTCGCCGCGTCCAGGTCAAAGCGCTCCGTGAGGTGTTCGCGCTGGTCGTGCATCAGCGCGATGAGCGGGCTCACCACCACCGTGGCGCCGGGCACGAAGAGGGCGGGCAACTGGAAGGTGAGGCTCTTGCCCGCGCCCGTGGGCAGCACGCCCAGCACGTCGCGCCCCGCGAGCACCGCTTCGATGATGTCCCGCTGGCCGGGCCGGAACGCCTCCACGCCAAAGCGCTCGCGCGCCTCCTGCTCGAGCTGGGGCCAGAGGGGGGAGCGGTCCTGTGTCGCGGTGGGCATGGCCTGAAGGTAGGGATGGCGCTTGTTCCGCTCCTCCCCGTCACGTGCGGTGCGCCTGGCTGCCTGCCGGGCTGGGGAGGAGTGTCACCCCGAGGGGTTCACTCGCGGTTGCACGCAGGAAAGCCGTGCGCGAGGGGGCGCCGCTTGGCACTTTTCGGGGATGGCTTCTGGAACCCATGCCGACAATGACTTCGACCTGCTGGTGGCGGTCCTCCCGCCGCCGCTCCAGGAGGCGGTGCGCAAGCTGCCCCAGGCGGAGCTGCTGGAAGTGGTGATGGACCTGGGCCGGCCTCCGGAGGCGCGGCTGGTGCACGGGGTGGCGCGGCTGTCCCATGTGCCCGTGGAGCAGGAGGCGCTCCAGGCGGTGCTCGCCCGCGTGGGAGAGGTGGGCGGGGACAACCGCGCGGGCATCGAGCGCACGCTCCACCGCGTATCGGCCATCCGCAACCGGCAGGGGCGCGTGGTGGGGCTCACGCTGCGCGTGGGGCGCGCCATCCAGGGCACCATCGACATGCTGCGCGACCTGGTGGAGTCCGGCCGCAACCTGCTGCTGCTCGGGCGGCCCGGCGTGGGCAAGACGACGAAGCTGCGCGAGGTGGCGCGCGTGCTCGCGGACGCGCTGGGCAAGCGCGTGATGGTGGTGGACACGTCCAACGAGATTGGCGGCGACGGGGACATCCCGCATCCAGGCATCGGCGGCGCGCGGCGCATGCAGGTGAGCCGGCCGGACCGTCAGCACGACGTGATGATCGAGGCGGTGGAGAACCACATGCCCGAGGCCATCGTCGTGGATGAGATTGGCACCGCCGCGGAGGCCGCCGCCGCGCGCACCATCGCGGAGCGCGGCGTGCAGCTGGTGGCGACCGCGCACGGCAACACGCTGGAGAACCTGGTGCTGAACCCCACGCTGTCGGACCTGGTGGGCGGCGTGCAGACCGTCACGCTGAGCGACGACGAGGCGCGGCGCCGGGGCACGCAGAAGACCGTCACGGAGCGCAAGGGCACGCCCACCTTCGACATCGTGGTGGAGATGGTGAGCCGCGACGAGGTGCGCGTGCACCGGGACACGGGCGGCGCCGTGGACCGGCTGCTTACGGGCGCGGACGTGGGTGGCGAGAAGCGCCGGCAGCAGGACGGGGCCGTGCACGTGGAGGCCGCGCCCGAGGTGGTGGTGGCCACGCCCCCAGGTGGACGCGTGCCCAAGGGGACGCCCGCGCTGGGAGCGCCCCGGCCCGGACCCACGCGCATCGCCGCGCACGCGGTGAGCCGCGAGCTGCTGGAGCGCGTGCTGCGCGACCTGCCCGTGGAGGCCGTGGTGGTGGGCCGCCCGGAGAACGCGGACGTGGTGCTCACGCTGCGAAGCCGCGCGAACTCGCCCCGGCTGCGCCGCGCGACCGAGCGCGTGGGGGCGCGGGTGCTGGCCATCAAGCGCAACAGCTCCACGGAGATCCGCCGTGCTTTGCGCACGGAGTTCCACATTCTGGAGGGCGTGGACCCGGCGGACGTGCACGCCGCGGTGGCGGACGCGGAGGAGGCCATCCAGCGCGTGCTCGCGGAGGGCATCAGCCTGCCGCTCACGCCGCGCCCGTCGCGCCTTCGGAAGGTGCAGCACTCCCTGGTGGTGAAGAACCACCTGGAGGCCGTGAGCCTGGGCAGCGAACCCCAGCGCCACCTGGTCATCTACCCGCTGGGCACCGTGTTGACGGAGTCCTCCGACACCGCGCCCGAGGACGTGGATGCGCCGGAGCCGGACGACGACCTCGAGGATGACGACGCGTCGGCCGTGGATGAGGAACCGGCGGATGACGAAGGCGCGGGCCTGGAAGCTTCGTCCCCGGACGAACGCGCCTCCTAGACGCCGTGCCGGCGGCGGTCCGCTCGAACTGGTCCGACTGTCGGACCACCTGGGACCAGCCCGGTCCGGAGGCGGGCCGCCTGAACTGGTCCGACTGTCGGACCAGTTGGGACCCGGCTGGTCCGGACAGGGCCGCCCCTGGGTGCGCAGCGCGCTGCACACGCCGGGTGGGGTCACGGATGCCCCTTTCCCTGGAGATTCGCGGGGTTGAGGGGGGCATGACGGTTGCTGAAGGGGCAGGGTACGGTCCTCAGCGATGGCGCGGGGGATCCGCACCGTCTCTCTGGAGCCCTCCATGCGTCGCATCGCCTGCCTTGCCCTCGCCGCCCTCGCCACCACCGCCTGCGGAGACAACGTGCCCACGCAGGAGGAGATCGACGACGCGAAGGCCCGCGTGGAGCGTCTGGCGGCCTCCACGCACCAGGTGCGCGGCGCGCTGGAAGTGCTGGGCCTGATGCCCGTGTACACGTGCGGCGAGCCCCGGCGCTCGTTCCTGAACCACGCCGTGGAGGGGCTGTCCTCCACGGTGGCCTGCGCGACGGCGCGGGTGCAGGCCGTGGACGACGTCGCCGACGCCGTCGTCGTGACCTTCCCCGCCAGCGGCTGTGACGTGCACGGCCTGCGCCTCACGGGCCGCGCGGTGCTGGAGTACCGCGGCGGCGAGGACCTGATGGAGATGCACGCCGACCTGCGCGAGATGGCCGTGGACGGCCAGATGCTCCAGGCGAAGGTGGGCTACGGCACCTGTTCCGACGAGACGCGCCTGTTCGCGGACGTGGAGGGCCAGGTGCCGGGCCGAGAAGGCCACAGCTTCCACATCAACAGCCGCGTGGGCAAACGCGAGGGATTTCCCTTCATTGGCGGCACCACGCTGCTGTTCGACGGTCCGGGTGAGCTCACGGGGCCGAACGGCACGGACCGCGTCACGCTCACCTCGCTCCTGTACGAGGTGGGCAACTACCTTCCCAAGGAAGGCACGGCCCTGGTGGAGACCGCGGACGGGCACCGCCTGAACCTCGCGTTCCAGCCCGTGCTGTGGCGCGTGGGCAAGGTGGAGGTCACCGTGGACGACAAGGACCCGGTGACCATGCCCGTCGTGCGCTGACGCCTACTCCTGGAAGGACCGGGTCAGCCGGGCGATGGCGCCCGGCAGGCCCCGCACGCGCAGGCGGCTGCCCGTTTCATCGTAGGCCTGGGACACCACGGTGGTGTGCTCGTACACCTCGCCGATGCGGGCCTGCCGCGCGTAGGGAATCACCAGGTCGGCCTCCACCATGGAGGCCTCGAAGAAGGCGATGATCTCCCGGCGCAGCATGGTCACGTCGTCCGGCCGGTGCGCGGAGAGCTGGAGCGCATCGGGGTGCTCGGCCTTGAGCGCCTCCTGCGCCGCCGCGTCCAGCCGGTCCACCTTGTTGAAGAGCAGCTTGCTCGGGACGACCTCCGCGCCAATCTCCCGGAGCACCGTGCGGGTGACCTCCAGCTGCGCGGCCCAGGTGGGGTCGGACGCGTCCACCACGTAGAGCAGCAGCGACGCCTCCAGCGCCTCGTCCAGCGTGGAGCGGAAGGACGCCACCAGGTCGTGCGGCAGCTTCTGGATGAAGCCCACCGTGTCCGAGACGAGGATGCGCGGCCGGGTCTCCGGCTGCATCGCGCGCACCGTCGTATCCAGCGTGGCGAAGAGCTGATCCGCCACCAGCACCGTGCTGCCCGTCAACGCGCGCATCAACGACGACTTGCCCGCGTTGGTGTAGCCCACCAGCGCCACGCGCAGCTGGTCGCGCCGGGCGTACCGGCGGTGGTCCTGGTCCTTCTGGATGGCCGCCAGGCCCTCGCGCAGCTCCGCCAGACGGTCGCGGATCTTGCGGCGGTCCAGCTCCACCGCGGAGTCACCTGAACCCCGGCCCTGCTGGCGCTCGCTGCCTCCGGTGGACTCACGCAGGCGCGGGGCCAGGTAGTTGAGCCGGGCGATCTCCACCTGCATGCGCGCCTCGTGGCTCTTCGCGTGCCGGTGGAAGATGTCCACGATGACGCCCGCGCGGTCCAGCACCTGCGCGCCGGTGGCCTTCTCCAGGTTGCGCAGCTGCCCGGGGGACAGCTCGTGGTCCACGACCACCACCGTGGGCTTCGGGCCCGGTTCGATGGCGGTGGCGTCCAGGTCCAGGTCCGTCGCGTCGTCGTCCTCGTCGGACGGCCCCTCCGCGTCCACGCCCATGTCGCCGGGAGCGCCACCGGCTTCGGTCCCTGCTTCGGGCTCCGCGCCGGCTTCGGCCTCCCACTTCTCACGGGCCTTGGACGCCTTGCCCTGCGCGCCGGAGGGGATGACGCCCGAACCGCCGGTGAGCGCGGCCAGCTCCTTGAGCTTGCCGGAGCCGAGCACCGTGCCGGTGGCCAGCCGCTGCCGGCGCTGGGACACGGTCGCCACCGCGTCGAAGCCCAGCGTGTGCACCAGCCGCTTCAGCTCCGCGAGGTCCGCGGCATGCGCCTCGTCCGTCACCCCGGGAAGCTGGACACCGACGAGGACCGCGCGCGGACGGTCGGGAAGGGTTTTTGCCATGCACGGCTCGTAACACGTCGGGCCCGGCCGCGCCCTTGCATCGCCAGTTCAACTTTCCGTCTATTCCTGAATAACCAGTTTAAAAGCAACTCAATCCCAGACATTGAGACAACCTCGTCACCGCGCTCCCGTCGCGGCTTCCCCATCCCCAGGAGTGAAATGAAAAACCGATTTATCGCACTCACCGTGATGACGCTGGTGGGCGGCTCCGCGTTCGCGGAAGGCCCTCCGAACCCCGCGGACCTGCGCCGGGTGACGAAGGCGCGCGAGAGCCTGGTCCCCGCGGTGGAGAAGGCCTTCGGACCCAAGGCGCGCTTCGTCCAGCTCTTCGGCCAGGGCCGGGAGATGCTGGCGGGCGTCGTCGCGGAGATTCCCGTGGACCCGCTGGGCACGGATGACCTGCCGCTGCTGGCCATCGTCCGGTACGCCGAGGACACCGGTGAAGTGCGCGTCGTGGCTCCGGAGTTCAAGTACCGCGAGGCGCGCATCGTGGGACAGGACGTGGCGCTGCTGGACGGCGAGGGCACCCTGCGCCTGCGCGACGCCAACGGCCGGGAGCGGTTGCTCGCCGAGCAGGTGGGCGGCGACCTGTTCCCCACGGCGAAGGGCGACGCGCTGGTGGCCACGCTGAAGACGGGCGTCCCAGGCCCGCATCAGACGGCGGTGGGCATCATCGACCTGAAGGGGCGCGTGAAGGTGCTGGCGGACGGCCCTGGCGTGGACGCGACGCCGAGCATCTCCCCGGACGGCAGGACGGTGGTGTTCGTGTCGGGCCGGACGAGCGTGGCGTCGTTCTTCGTCACGACGGTGGAGGGCGCGGAGCCCCGGCAGCTCACCAACGTGGGCCTGGAGAACTGGATGCTGTTCGGCGGTCCGCCGAAGGAGTTCGTGCCCCCGCCCGTCTCCAGCCACCACATGGAGTGGGTGAGCGAGGACGTGCTCCGCTACAACGCGGGCGGCGGCGCGTTCTGGACACTCAACGTGCGCACCGGCCACGCGGCCGCGGACGTGGGAGGTGCGAAGTGATGCGCGCGACCCTTCAGCGGCTCACGGTGGCGGTGGCGTTCGCGCTGCTTTCGCTTCCGGCGGTCTCCACCGCGCAGACGATGTTCCGCTTCCCCGCGTCACAGCTCGCGGACCAGTGCGGCAACGGCGGCTGCACGGTGAGCGCCTACAAGGACTACGGCGGCCGGGACTACGCCTGCGGCGGCGTGCGCTACAGCGGGCACACGGGCACGGACTACGCGCTGGTGGGCGGGTTCTCCAAGATGGACTACGGCGTCTGGGCGATGAACGCCGCGCGGGGCTACGTCGAGGCGTCGGTGGATGGGTACTACGACCGGTGCAATTACTGGAACCAGGCCAATCCCTATGCCGCGTGCGGCCTCTACACGGCGAACTACATCATCATGCGCCACCCGGACAACACGCAGACCTGGTACTGGCACCTGAAGGCATACACGCAGCAGTTCGCCCGGGGGACGACGCTCGCCTGCGGCAACTGGATTGCGCGCGTGGGTTCGTCCGGCGCGTCCACGGGGCCGCACCTGCACTTCGAGTACTGGGTGCCGGGCTTCGGCACGGATGACCCCTACGCGGGCTCGTGCGGCACGCCCTACACGCGGTGGACCGCGCAGGGTGCGTACCGGGGCCTTCCCGGCATCACCTGTCAGTAGCGGGCACCCTGGGACGGGAGGGGGAAGGGCCCTCCCGTCCTGAACCGGGCGTCGCGCGCCGGAAAAAGGCGTGGGCGGCGGAGCGAAGCCGTTAGCGTGGCGGGCAACCCCACGGGCCCTGCCCCGTGGCGCCGGAAGGAATTGCCCGTGGTGCTTCGTGGTGATGCCGCCGTCCTGCTGGAGAACGCCCCGTCGAAGCGCCAGGCGCTGGCGGAGGCCGCGTTCGTGTTCTTCGCGGTGCTGGGGCCGTCGTCCGTGGCCCGGCTGGGCCGCGGGGCCGCCGTGGCGGTGGAGCTGGCGCTGCTGGCGTGGGGCCTGGCGCTCTTGCGTCCCTGGGAGTCCTCGCGGCGCGGGGCCTGGTGGGGCGTGCTGGGGC
>NZ_RAWK01000294.1 GCF_003612165.1 Corallococcus aberystwythensis
GCTGCGCGAATGCCTCCGCCGTGGCCCTGGGGCCGCTGGAGAGCACCTGCTACGCGCTCCAGGACGCGGCGCGCTGGTACCACCCCAAGGAGCGCTGCGCGCAGCTGGAATTCGAGTTGCTGCGGCTCTGTGCCCAGGTGGCTTCACGGCCCGGGCACGTGCTCCTCATCCAGTCACTCCAGCGGGCCTTCCGGGGCATCGCGGACCGGCTGCTGCCCTTCATGGGCGGCGATGTGATGCGCCAGTGGGTCATCTGCGCGTTGGATGCGCTGTATGCGCGCGACGTGCAGGCGCTTCAGCAGCAACTGCCGGCGCTGATGAAGACGTACGACGAGCTTGTGCTCGACCAACTCGCTCCTGTCGCTCGGGAGCAGGCGGCCCCCGAGGTCCACCGCGCTCAGGAGGGCAGCGTCGATGCCCCTGCGGCAGCCACCTCACAGGACGATGCACCCGAGGCACGCTCCTGCATTGAGGAGCACAGCCTCGGTGCCCCCGCGTCAGTTACCGAGCAGGACGACGCGCTGGAGGCACGCCACTGCGTTGAGACACGCGAACTCGGCAATCCCACGTCAGCCACCGGGCAGGACGAGGCGTTTGATGCACGCCTCCGCGCTGCGGAGCATGGCCTCGGCGCCCTCGCACCAGCCGCCCGGGAACTCCCTCCCAGCGACACTCCAGGCAAGAGCGCTGACGAGGATGTGCTGGACGCGGCCTTGGGAGACCTGTCCGACTGTCGGACAGATTGGGGACCGTTGTCTCCGGAGGAGGGCCTCCAGCCTGAGCCGCCACCCGTCGATTCCCAAGCTCACTCCCACCACCAGGCCGATGGGCTGTGCGCCTCTGACGCCTCCATGGCGCATTCCCCAGAGCCACCTGCTTCGTGAGCGGCGATAGCCTTTCGTGTCCGCTGTCGCCCAGGAAGCTCCGCATGACCTCCATCGAAGGGGAGCGTCTGCGCCCGATGGACCGCGGGCGCATCCGCCCGCGCAGTGCTTCCGCGCCGGATGTGTTCACGAACTTCTGACAGGAGCCGGGCCGTTCCCCCCTTCACCGGGGCGGCCCGCCGTCTTCTCAGCGGCCCATCTTGTACGGCCCGCCGCGCTCCAGGGCCCGCTGGTACGCGGGGCGCGCGTGGAGCCGGTCGAGGTAGGCCGTGAGGTTCGGCAGGTCCCCGAGCAGCCGGAAGGACTTCGCGGCCTCCAGCACGAAGCTCAGCTGGATGTCCGCGCCCGTCAGCGCGTGGCCCACCAGGTACTCGCGGCCCTGGAGCACGCCCTCCAAGTAGCCCAGGTGGTTCTTCAGCTCGGAGTCGATGCGCGGCTTGATGGGCGCCGCGGCCTCCCCCAGCCGCTTCACGTAGAGCAGCTGCACGATGGGCAGCATCGCGGAGCCCTCCGCGTAGTGGAGGAAGTGCGTGTACGCGTCCTGGTCCTCCGGCGCGGGCGAAAGCCGGCCCTGGCCGTACCTGCGGATCAGCGATTCGATGATGGCGCCGGACTCCGCCAGCACCCGGCCCCCGTCCTCCACCAGCGGCGACTTGCCCAGCGGGTGGATGGCCTTGAGCTCCGGCGGGGCGAAGCCCGACTTCGGGTCACGCTCGTAGCGGACGACCTCGTAGTCGAGCCCCAGCTCCTCCAGGAGCCAGAGGATGCGCTGCGAGCGGGATTCGGAGAGGTGGTGGACCTTCAACATGCAGGGCGGGCTCCTCGCGTCCGGAAGCGGGACGGACGGGCGCACACTCTCCCAGGTCGCGCCTCCGGACCCGCTCGGTCCGGAGGCACGGTGTTCATCACTAGAACGCGGCGCCGCTGGCGCGCTTCCCGGGCGAGCTGCCCAGGCTGGACACGCCCGTGTGCAGCACGAACCCGGCCGTGGAGGACACATCCGGGCTGCGGTTGGCGGACACGCCGTCCGTGCCCGCGAGCGCCGCGGCGAACGTCGCCGTGCTCACGATGGTGCCGGCGCTGTTCTTCACCGTGACGGTGTCCCCGCTGTTGCCCAGTCCCAGCGTGCCCGTGGACGCGGCCACCGCGCCCGCCGTGCCGGAGGGGATGCCGGACGCGCCGCCGAACACCACCACCGCCTTGCCCGCCGCCACCGTGGTGCCGCTGGCGAAGGTGTGACGCACGTTCGTGCTGTCCGACACCGTCCAGCCGCTCAGGTCCACCGCCGCCGTGCCGCTGTTGACCAGCTCCACGAACTCGCCGTTCACGTCGGAGCCCGGCTCGTTGATGAGCACCTCGTTGATGAACACGTTGCCCGTACCTCCGGTGCCGCCCGTGGTGATGGCGAAGGCCGCGTTGGACAGGTCGCTGAGGGAGGAGTTGCTCGCGTCGCTCACCCGCACCCATGCGTTGGTGCTGGCGCTGGCGGGCACCGTCCACGCCACGCTGCCTCCGGACGCGCCCGTGCTGGAGGTCAGCGTCGTCCAGGTGGAGCCGTTCAGCGAGTACTCCACCTTCACGCTGGTGACGCCGGACGCCGTCCAGGTGATGGTCTGCGCCGAGCCGGCCGCCCAGCTCTCACCGCCATTGGGCGACAGCACCGTCAAGGACGAGGACGTGGTGCCGTCCCCGGGGATGAGGAAGTCCTTGATGATGCCCATGTGCTGCATGCCGGACGCGCCGCTGTCGCCCGACACCGCCGGGGAGATGTCGGAGATGGGCGAGTACACGCGCGTGTCCACCACCAGGCCGTTGGCGAAGGTGCTGGAGCCCATCACGACCGACGTCTGGTAGGCGCGCAGGTCGCTGTCCACCAGCACGTGGTCGTACGGCGAGTTGCGGCCCGCGTTGGTGTTGGTGTTGCCATTGCGGTCCGCCGGGTACGGCGACGCCGTGGACACCACGCTGGAGAAGGTGCTGAAGGCCGCCTCGCTGCGGCTGTTGGTGTTGAAGTCGCCGCCAATCACCAGGTAGTCGCTGGCGGGCACGTTGGCGTTGATGAACTTCACCAGGTTGGACGCCTCCGTGTTGCGGCTGCCGGAGCTGGTCGTCAGCAGGTGCACGCTGATGGCCCACAGGTCCTTGGAGCCCGGGATGTCGATGCGCGCCCACGCGAAGTCGCGGTTGGACACCTGCGTGTCGTCCCACTCGCCGGCGGCGATGATGGGGTAGCGGCTGATGATGCCGTTGGGAATCTGCGCGCCGGCCTCGCGGTAGTACGCGAAGCCCGTGCCGAAGGCGGTGTCCACGAAGGAGCGGAGGTCCGCCGCGGAGTCCGTCCTGTAGTTGAACTCCTGGATCATCACGACGTCCGCGTCGGTGCCCTGGAAGATGCGGATGCCGTGGCCCGGGTCGTAGTCCTGCCCCGTGCCGCTGCTCAGGTTCGCCGCCATCAGGCGAAGCCGCACGTTGGCCAGCGAATCCTCACGTGCCACGAGCTCCGGCTGCGTCGCCTCCGCGTCCGCCTCCACGGAACCACCGCACGCGCCGAGCACCGCGCACACCAGCGTGAAGGACCACGTACGCCAGGAAGCAGCAGGCCGCCGGAAGAGGTCTTGTTTCAGGCTCACGATGTTTCACCCTGCTTCCGGAAAGACCCGGAAGCCGTAGAGGTTCAAGGACGTCACGGCAGCGCCGCGCACGCAGTATTCCGCGTACACGACGCCACCGCCGTTTATCCGTCACATTCCTTGAAACGTTGCGTGAGCGGCGCATCCCACCCGGCGGGGACGCGCAATGTTACGCATTGTTACATCGCGGCCGTGGTGGACAGCGCGACGAAGGCGTAGCGCAGGCCCTTGCCCAGGGTGACGAAGACAACAAAGGGAAACGGGCGAACCCCCACGAAGCCGCCCGCGAGCACGAACGCGTCCCCCAGGATGGGCAGCCACGACATGAGCAGGGCGGGAGCACCCCAGGTGCGCAGGTTCGCTTCGACCCGTGCCATGCGCGGGCCTTCCTTCTCCCGGCGGCGCGCCACCCAGCGGCCCACGGCCCCGCCCCCGCCGCGCGACACCCACTGGCCCAGGATGTAGAGCGTCACCGCGCCCAGCACGTTGCCCACGGTGGCGACCACGGTGGCCATCACCGGCGGCGTGCCGTTGTAGATGAGCGCGGCGAGCATCGCCTCGGAGGGCACCGGCACCACGGAGCCCGCCAGCATGGCGACGAAGAACATCCCGGGAAGGCCCCAGGTGGACAGGATGGACGGCTCGGCGGGCATGGGAGGCCTGGGCCATACACCCGCGCCGGGGCGTTCGTCTTGTCCCGTGTCGCCGCTCCCCTGCCCGCCACCCCGTCCTCCAGGGCCGGAGGCTGTCGGGCGACGCGGCCCTCCCAGGGGCACGGGTTGTAGGCGTGGGTGGGGGTCCCCATCGTCCCCACCATGCGACGCTCGACGCGCGAACGCTCAGGCATGCGGTCCATCGACACCGAGGATGAGCGGATCGCCTCCCTGCTCATCGCGGAGCCCCCGGCCCTTCACTTCGAGGGCTCCCGGGACCTGGTGGTGCGGCTGCGCGACGGGCGCCGCTTCGTCCTCACCGTGCTCACCCTGGAGGCGCTGGAGGCGCGGCTGGGCGGCGCGCCGTCCTACGTGGCGACCGGCATCGTCCTGGTGCGGCGGATGTCGGATGGGGCCCTGCTCCACGCGGTGCGCTCCGCGCTGGACCACGGGCTGGAGCGGTTCGGCACGCTCCAGCCGCCCATTGAAGAGTAGGCGGCTGCCTCAGGGCGCAGGGGCGTCCATGAGCTTTCCGGCCACCTTCCGGCCCTGGCGCCACACGCCGGTGACGCGCTTCACGGCGGTGATGCTCCTGGACAGGTCACCCTCCACCAGGAAGAAGTCGGCGCGCAGGCCGGGCTGGATGCGGCCCCGGTCCTTGAGCTTCAGCAGGTCCGCCGCGTTTCCGGTGGCGACGGCCACGGCCTGTCCCGCGGTGAGACCCGCCAACACCATCAGTTCATGTCCGCGAAGAGGACGGTGGCTTCGTCCAGCTCCAGCGTGGGCACGTACCAGACGCCGTGCTCCTTCATGGACCGGATGAAGGCCGCGTCCACGCGCGGGTCGCGCGCGCCGTGGGCGAGGATGTCCACGCCCGCGGCCACCACGGCCTTCGCGTCCTCCAGGCCGTGGATGTGGGCGGCGACGCGCAGGCCCTGCTTGTGGGACTCGTCGATGACGGCCCCGTCGATGTCTGGCCGCATCTTCGGGAGCTTGCCCAGGAAGCTGTCCACCCAGACCTTCACCAGGTCCACGCGGCTCTTCGCCAGCGTGCGCACGGCGGCGCGGGCCTCCTCCGCCGTGGCGGGACGGAAGACCTGGTCGGGTGCGTTGTGCGTCATCGCATGGGGCGGCCCGCCTTCCGGCACGCCAATGCCCTGCCCCTCGCCAAAGAGGTCCGCGCCGGTGAACCTGTCCGCGTGGGCCTCCTTCCGGAGCGCGTTGAACAGCGGCCGGTTCATCCCCAGCGCCGTCACGGGGGTGACGCCGTAGGCGGCGAACTGGCGCAGCTGCCGCTGGACGTTCTCGCGCGTGTAGTTCTGGGAGCCCACGGACGTGCCCAGCGTCTGCCCCACGTGGCTGTGGTCGGAGATGAGGCCGGGCAGCAGCGTCTGGCCCTTGAAGTCGATGACCTCCGCGCCCTTCGGGGCCTGGACCTGGGTGGCCGGCCCCACGGAGACGATGCGCCCGTCGCGCACCACCACCGCGGCCGCCTCCAGCGGCGCCCCCCCGGTGCCGTCCAGCACCCTGCCCCCCTGGAAGACAACGGTGCGGGAGGCGGGCGCGGCGGCGTGGGCGGACGGCAGCAGCGTGAGGATGAGCAGGGAGGCGGTGAGGTATCGCGAGCGCATCGGGGCGGTCTCCTCGGGGGAAGAGGAAAACCTGGGAGCGCCTCCGGGCGCGGGACAACCCTTCGTGGCGGCGACTGCCGCGACGGCGGTGCTACAGGCCGGGCGCACGGTGGGAACCGGACGCCGCATCGCGGCGCGTGCGCGACTTCCTCCGGGAAGCCGGGCGCCGTGATTATGCTGCCCGCCCTGATGGATGAGCCCGGCCTGCAATATCCCGGAGAAGCCCTGCGCAGCTGGCTTCGCCAGTTCGCGAAGACGCCGCTGGCCGAGCCGACGCTGAAGCTGCTGGTCGTCCTGGCGGACACGGTGTTCTTCGCGAGCCTGGGCCGGGAGGAGGGCCAGGCCACGCGCGTGCGCATCGCCTACCACGCGCAGGGGTTGCAGGGCCTGCAGGCGGTGCGCGAGACGGTCTACATCGGCGGTCAGAAGGGCAAGCGGCAGGCGTGGGAGACGCTGCCCCTGGAGCCCCGCTCGAGCATCACGGACTTCAGCGTGGAGGCGCTGGTGAAGCTGGCGCCCGCGGCGCACCTGCCGCGCACGGCGGTGGTGGTGGGCCCGCGCGAGGGCAAGCTGCGCATCCAGGGACTGGCGCGCCGGGTGGAGTACACGGAGTTCCACGCGGAGGGAGAAGAGGACGTCTTCATCATCCACGCGCCGGAGCCAGGCCACCTGGTGGTGAGCACGCAGGGGCGCGAGGTGTTCCGCTACGAGCAGGGCGCGCCGGTGCCGCCGGGCCGGCGCGTGGCGTTGCACGACCTGCTCTTCCATGAGGACAGCGCGGTGCGCTCGGCGCTGATGGAGATGTGCTCCACGCTGGTGGAGTCCTTGCCCAAGGTGCAGCCGCTGATGGGCGGCAACCGCGAGTGGTACGTGTCCAACGCGGTGCAGGGGCTCATCCGGAAGATGGCGGGGCTGCACCACGGAGGGCTCATCGCGTTCCTGCCCAAGCAGCACGACGTGGAGCGCTTCCGCTCGCGAGGCAAGTACGTCCTGCCGCCGGAGCAGGGCTCGCTGCTCCGCCAGCGGCTGCAGCGCTTCGTGCAGGCGCGGGCGGACCTCATCAACGGCGCGTGGCAGGCGGAGGCCGGCAAGGCGGCGGAGGAGGAAGAGGACCCCGAGCTGAAGAAGGCCGCCGCCGAGCACGACGACAAGGTGACGGAGAGCGACTTCCAGGCGCTGGTGGAGAGCATTGGCCAGTTCACCGCGGTGGACAACGCGCTGGTGCTGGGGCCGGAGCTGGAGGTGCTCTGCGCGGGGTATCAGATCGCCATCCCCCGCAGCGGCCCGCCGCAGGTCTTCGAGGCGCGCACGCTCCAGGGGCGGCCCGGACCGCACTACCCCATCAGCCAGCACGGGTCGCGCCACCGCGCCGCGGCCGTCTTCGCCAACCAGCACTCCGGCGCCATCGTGTTCGTCGCGTCCCAGGACGGTCCGCTCCGCTGCCTGCACCGGCCTCCGGGCAAGAAGAAGGTGCTGCTCTGGAGCCTCCTGCTGACGGAGGACTGACGCTCCCCTTCCAAGGTGAAAGCCCGGGGCTTCAGGGGTCCTGATACAGGCTCCGGATTGTCATGATACAATCCAGGTCATGTCCCATTCCAATTGGAAGCCGCGTCTGAAGCGCTCCACCGGCCCCCTGTACGGGGCGCTCGTGGACGCGCTCGCGGCGGACATCTGCGCGGGGAGGCTGCGCGCGGGGGACCGGCTGCCCACGCACCGGGAGCTCGCGGCCACGCTGGGGGCATCACTGGGGACGGTGACCCGGGCCTACGCGGAAGCGGAGCGGCGGGGACTCATCTGGAGCCAGGTGGGCAACGGGACGTTCGTGAAGAACCTGCGGGAGGGGGACCGTTACTCGCCGCAGCTCGACCGGACGCGCATCGACCTGGGGCCCACGGCGGTGCCCATCGTCCCCGGGGACCTGGGGCACCTCGCCTTCGCCGCCGCGCTGGGACGGCTGGCCGGGCGCGCGGACCTGGGCGCGCTCAGCGGCTATCAGGCGCACGCGGGCACGGAAGCGCAGCGGGAGGCGGGGGTCCACTGGCTGGGGCTCGCGGGGGTCCCGGCCAGGCGCGAGGAGGTGCTCGTGAGCGGCGGGGCCCAGCACGCGACCTTGATGGTGCTGGCCCTGCTGGCGGACGCAGGGGGGCTGCTGGTGGAGGACGTCACCTATCCCGGAGTCCTCGCCGCCGCGGAGCTGCTCCGGCTGCCCACGCATCCGGTGGCGGTCGACGCGGAGGGGCTGGTGCCGGAAGCGCTGGCGGAGGCGTGCCGGAGGAGCAAGGCGCGGGTGCTCTACTGCACGCCCACGAACCACAACCCGACCACGGCCATCATGCCGTTGAAGCGGCGGCAGGCGCTGGTGGAGGTCTGCCGCGAGTTCAACGTCACCCTCATCGAGAACGGAGCGCTGGCGCCGCTCGTGGCGAAGGCGCCCGCGCCCCTGGCCGCCCTGGCGCCCGAACGGACGTACCACCTGGGGAGCCTGTCCAAGGCGGTGCTGCCCGCGCTGCGCGTCGGCTACATCCGGGCGCCGGCCCCTGCACGGCAGACGCTGGAGCAGGCCGCCGCGGCGACGGTCTGGTCGGGCTCGCCCCTGCTGAACGAGCTGGCCGCGCAGTGGGTGACGGACGGCACGGCCGAGTCCCTCCGCGACGCACGGCGCGCCGAAGCCACGGCCCGGCAGTCCCTGGCGGCGAAGGTGTTGAAGGGCCACGCCTACGTCGCGCACGCCAGCGCGTACTTCCTGTGGATGCCCATCCCCGAGCAGCGCCGCGCCACGGAGCTGGTGGAGGCCGCCGCCGCGCGCGACGTGCTGCTGGGCCCAGCCCACCTGTTCGCGGCCCGGCCGGGTCAGGCGCCCAATGCGCTGCGGGTGTCATTGGGAGCGGCCGGCTCCCGCGAGGAGCTGGAGCGGGGCTTGAGGACATTGGCCGAGCTGCTTGGCGCCCCGGCACCGCGACGCCTGGTTTGACGTTTCCTTCAACGCGTTCCTGGAAGGTGCATATGCCGTTGTCCCTGCCCCACCGTGGTGGACTCCTGTCGCGTGCGTGTATCGCGCTTCTCCTTGCAGGGCTTGCCCTTCCCTGGAGGGCGGTGGGCGCGGAGGCGAAGGACACGCTCCAGGCGCGGCTCGACTTCTCGCAAGCGTCGCTCCGGTGGCCGGACCGCATCCGGGACACCTTCACGCCGCCCCGGTGGCTGCCCGACGGCGAACGGTTCGTGTACTGGTCCCGGGTCGAGCCGCATGGGGAGACCTGGGTCCTGGTGGATGCGCAGCGGCGTACGCAGCAGCCCCTGCTGGATGCGGCCGCGTTGCGGTCCCAGCTCGCGGAGCTGCTCGGCAAGCCGGTGACGCTGCCCATGGCCTTCCCCTTCACCGTGGATGCGAAGGCACTGGTCTTCTCCTTCAAGGGCCGGGGCTTCTCGCTGGGGCTCACCGACAAGCGGCTCGTGGCGCTCGAGCCCACGCATCCGGCGGCGCTGTCACTCGCGCCCGGCAACGTCCTGTCGCCGGATGGCGGATCGGTCGCGGTGCAGCAGGAATCGGGGTTCGCGGTGGTGGACGCGAAGGGCGCGACCCGCGTGGAGCGCGCTGGCACAGAGGACGTCCCCTGGCGGTTGCCGGAGGCGGCGTGGTCTCCCCAGGGACGGTTCGTGGCGGTCTGGCACGACGACATGCGGGGCATGCACCGGCTTCCACTGGTTGATTACGACACCCCGGTGGAGAAGGTGACGTGGGTCCCCTACTCCAAGACGGGCACGCCGCTGATGCGCTCGGAGCTGCACTTCGTCACGGTGGAGACGGGGCAGGTGACGCCCGCGCCGGGTGACGCCACGGAGCGTTACGACTGGTTCGCGGGCTGGCGTCCGGACGGCAGTGAAGCGCTGGTGCTCCAGCTGTCACGGGATGGAAAGCGATTGGACCTGGTGGCGGTGGAGCCTGGGACGGGCAAGCGCCGCCGCGTGCTGAGGGAGGAGCGCAAGGACACCTTCGTGGGGGCGCTGGACTTCGCGGTGGGTGGGTGGTCCCAGCAGGTGAAGCCCTTGCCGGACAACCAGCATTTCCTCTGGATGTCCGAGCGCGATGGCTGGCGTCACGTCTACCTGTATGACTATTCCGGCAAGCTCGTGCGCCAGCTCACCCGGGGCGCGTTTCCGGTCCACGCGGTGGTGGGCATCGCGCCGAAGTCGGACGCATTCTTCGTCCTCGCCTCCGCCGAACCGGGGGCGCCCTATGACCGGTTGGTGTACCGGGCACAAATCGCGGGCGGTGCACTGAAGCGGCTGTCTCCGGAGCCCGGAATGCACCGGCCCGTGCTGTCACCGTCCACGCGCTATTTCGTGGATGGGCATTCCACGCGGGAACAGCCGAGGGTCTGGGACGTGGCGTCCACGGATGGACGCGAGACCTTCCGCTACGCGAAGGCGGACACGAGCGCCCTGGCGGAGCTGCACTACACGCCGCCGGAAGGCATCACGGTCAAGGCCGCGGATGGCACCACGCCCCTGTACGGCGCGCTGTACAAGCCGTGGGACTTCGACCCGAAGAAGCGCTACCCGGTCATCGACATGATCTACGCGGGGCCGTTCACGACGGTGGTGCCCTGGAGCTACGTGGGTCCGTACGAGTCCATCATCGCGCATTCGCTGGCACAGCTCGGGTTCATCGTGATGGTGCTGGACGCGAGGGGCACGCCAGGGAGGAGCAAGGCGTTCCAGGACGTGAACTACGGCCGGGTGGGCCAGACGGAGATTCCGGACCACGTCACGGCGCTGAAGCAGGCGGGAGCCAGCCGGCCCTACATGGACCTGGAGCGGGTGGGCATCCACGGCCATTCCTGGGGAGGCTACTTCGCGCTGAGGGGCATGCTGACAGCGCCGGAGTTCTTCAAGGCGGGCTACGCGGGAGCACCGGGCGCCCTGACGGAAGAGGCCATCATCAACGAGCCGAACATGGGCCTGCTGTCGGAGAACCCCGAGGGCTACGCGGCGGGCTCCAACGAAGCGTTGGCGGGCAGGCTCCAGGGGGCGCTCAAGATGATGCACGGGACCAGCGATGTGAATGCATCCCTGTCCACGACGATGCGGATGGCCCAGGCACTGGTGCGAGAGAACAAGCACTTCGACCTGTTGATCATGCCCGGAGAGGGACACGGACCTGAAGGCCGGTACTACCAGGACGACGTGCGCCGGTTCTTCCTGCGGGAGCTGGGCGAGCCCCGGTGATGCGGCTGAGCTGGGTCATGCTGGCGGTGTTCCTGTCGGGCTGCGCGACAACGCGGGTCGTGCGGCTGGAGATGGACGACGGCGAGCGGGTCGTCGTCACGCCCCGTGAGGGGGAAGACGCGCCCCGGCTGGACGAGGATGAGTTCACTGGGGCCGTGAGGACGCTCGCGCGGGACGTGAGGCCCTTCGCCCATCCGCTGCGGCAAGCGCGCGAGCTGTTCGGCCTGCCGGAGCGCAGCGGCCTCTTCGGGTTCCAGGAGCGCACCCGGCAGATTGTCCCGATGGGTGAGGAAGAGAAACGCGACCTGCGCTTGCTTGACGCGTCGGACGACCTGACACGCGGCTACAAGCAGTGGTGCGACAAGAAGCGCAAGCAGGCCGGAGACTGCCTGCGCCTGCTGGACGAGGGCCCCCTGCTGGGAAGCGACGGCCGCTATGCGCTGGCGATGGCCATCGCGATGGACTCCGTCTGGCATGAGACGGCAGAGGCCCTGGAAGGAATGGCGAGTCCCCAGGCCGTCATGGCCACGATGACAGCCACCGTGACGATGTACCTGATGCTCTGGGCCATGCCGGAGCCTGCATCAGGACACCTGTATCAGTGGAAATGGGTGTGACTGCGGTGAGGTTGCTGAGGGCTGCGTCGTTTCCTGCCTCGGGCGAGAGCGGCCTGGATGCGCTGCTCGACTGCGCGTGTCAGCCGGAAGCAGAGAAAGCCCCTGGGCAGGTCGCGCTCGGGCGTGAGGACGCCAGCCTTTATCCAGTAGCGCACCTGACTCC
>NZ_RAWK01000295.1 GCF_003612165.1 Corallococcus aberystwythensis
GTCGCGCGGGAAGCGCGGCAGGTCCAGGTCCCAGGTGTGGTGCGAGTCCGTATAGCCGTGCAGGAAGACGACGACGGGCCCGTCCTGGCGGCCCTGCTCGACGTAGCGGAGCGTGACGCCGGTGGACTCCAAGCGCGACGTGGTGGACCTCATCCAGGCCTTCCGCCTGCCGGTGGTGCTGGTGGCGCGCGCGGGGCTGGGCACGCTCAACCACGTGGCGCTGTCGCTGGAGGCGCTGGCGGCGCGCAAGGTGTCCGTGCGCGCGGTGGTGCTGTCGCGCGGGGTGCCCGGACGCGACCTGGCGGAGCGGGACAACCGGCGCTACCTGGAGGCCCGCCACGGGGTGGAGGTGCTGGGTCCGGTACCGTTCGTGGAGGATGCAAGAAAGCGTCGGCTGGCGTTCCGGCGCGCGCTGGCGCCGCTGGTGCCGGAACGCGCGCGGGCCCGATAAATCGGCCTCCGCCGCGTTCGGCGGAAAGGCGTGTGCTACAGGTCGCGCAAGTTTTCGCGTGGTGGTGGCCGTGATCTGGACGGCCCGTTTTTTCCGCGCGAGAAAGCCGTCACGAATGGCGGACATCATCGACATCACGCTCCTCGCGGACGTCCGACGCTTCTTCCAGAAGCTCATCGAACAGCGCGGGCTGTCCTACTTCCTCCAGAAAGACGGTCCGCGGTTGTTCCAGATTGAGCCGACGAAGGTCGAGCTGGTCCTGCGCACCGCGATCCGCACCCGCAACCCGGAGCTGCCCCGGCCGCATGAGAAGGCCATCGAGCACTGCCGCCTGGAGCTGCGCCGCGAGCTGATCCGCCGCGTGGCCAGCGCCATGCTCCAGACGGGGCTGTGAGCCGCTTCTCGCTCCGCACCGCCTTCCCGCGCACTCCCAATCCGCTGTCCCAGGCCGTCGCCGAGCGCCACGCGCGCGGGCTGCCCCTCCTGGACCTCGCGGAGACGAACCCCACCCGCGTGGGGCTGCCCTCGCCGGACGTGGACCTGGGGGCCATCCCCGACCCCTTCCTCTACGCGCCGGAGCCCTTCGGCCTGCCGTCCGCGCGCGAGGCCGTGGCCGCGCACCTGTGCCAGCGGGGCGCGCCCGTGGACGCCGCGCACGTCGTGCTCAGCGCCAGCACCAGCGAAGCCTACGGCTGGCTCCTCAAGCTCCTGTGCGACCCGGGGGACACCGTCCTCGTCCCCGCGCCTGGCTACCCCCTGGTGGACGTCCTGGCGCGCCTGGAGGGCGTGCACGCGCGCCCCTACCGCCTTCCTGGCGTGCACGGCTTCGGGCTGGACGCGGGACAGGTGGAGGCGGCCGTCGATGCGCGCACTCGCGCGGTGGTGGTGGTGAACCCCGGCAACCCCACCGGCCACTTCCTCCATGACGGGGAGCTGCACGCGCTCGCGGACGTATGCGCGCGCCATGGCCTGGCGTTGATCAGCGACGAGGTGTTCTCCGACTTCGCCTGGGACGCGGAGGCGGGGCGCGTGACGAGCGTGGCGGGGCGGCCGCTGCCGTGCCTGACGTTCTCGCTCTCCGGCCTGTCGAAGGTGGCGGGCCTGCCCGGCCTCAAGCTGGCGTGGATGCACGTGGGCGGCCCCGCGCACGCACGCGACGAGGCGCTGGCCCGGCTGGAGGACGTGGCGGACGCGGCGCTGTCCGTGGCCACGCCCGTGCAACTCGCGCTCCCCGCGCTGCTGGCCCACGCGCCGCGCTTCCAGGAGGCGCTGCTGGAGCGGGTGAAGGGCAACCGGGAGCGCTTGATTCAGGCGCGCCCGGAGGACGCCGCGTGGGACGTGGTGCCCGCGCACGGCGGCTGGAGCGCGGTGCTGCGCATCCCTCATCACCCCGGAGAAGAAGCCACCTGTCTGCGGCTCCTGGAGGAGGGGGTGCGCGTGCAGCCGGGGTACTTCTACGACTTCGGCGGCGGTGCGTACCTCGTGCTGTCGCTCTTGCCGACGCCCGAGGTCTTCACCGCCGCACTGGTGCCGCTGGTGCGCGTGCTCAGTCCACCGGCGGGTCGATGAGCTGCACCGTCTTGAAGGTGGTGCCCGTGACCTTGAACAGCTCGTAGGGGGAGGGCGCCTCGCCCGTCTCGTTGTTGAAGTTCAGCTCGCCGCTGGCGCCCTTGACGTCGATGACCGCGCCCGCACGCAACGCCTCGCGCGCCGCGGTGAACTGCGTGGAGCCCAGGGGGAAGCTGGGCGTCGTCTGGCCAGAAGGGAGCGTCAGCTTCGTGAGCCCCTCCGCGATGCGCGGGCCGGTAATCGGCTGCGGGTTGTTGGAGTCGTTGCCCACCGCGTACGCCGCGCCCAGCGCCACGAGGTACACGGCGTCGTACGCGTGCGCGGTGAAGGAGTACTGCCCGGGGTCGGTGCCGTAGGCCGTGATGAAGCGGTCCGCGAAGAGCTTGTAGGTGGGGTCGTTGGGCCGAGCGGAAGCCGGGGCCGTGCCGTACGTGCCCGCGAGCTCCGTCTCGACCTCCTTGCGGGAGGTCAGCAGGGTGCGGTCCTTGCTGGCGTCGGTGAGGAACCAGCGGTTGCCATTGGCCATGGACACACCCCCGGCCATGGCCTCCAGCAACAGGCGCGAGTTGTCCTCGGGGAAGCCCGCCAGCACCGTCATGTCCGGCTTGAAGAGCTTCAGCCGGTTCACCGCGCCGCTCACGGCCTCGTTGCGGCTGTACTGCGCGCCCGCGACGTTGTCCTTGTTGGGGATGCGGTTCTGGATGGCGTCGAACAGGCCGGTGCCGTACGAGTCAGAGACGTACGCCACGCCCACCTTGGCCGGAGGGGTGAACGTCACGCCCGGGTCGTTGATGGGCGTGACGCCCTGGAGCACGTTCGCGATGACGCGGCCCTGGAGCACGTCCGAGGGCGTGGTGCGCCAGACCAGCCCCACGCTGCCGCCGTTCTTGTCCGACAGCGTGGTGAACGCGGAGCTCGTGGCCGTATGGCTCATCAAGAGCACGTTCTTGGGCGTGGTGACTTCATGGATGGCGAGCGTCTGCGCGCTGCCCGCGCTGAACATCGCCACCGCGCCCTTGTCGTTCACCATCCAGGTGGCCTGCGTCACCGCCCGGTTCGAGTCCGCCCCGGTGTCGCAGACGTACATGATGAACTGCCGGCCGCCCACGCCCTGCGCCTGGTTCACCTCATCCAGCGCCAGCTTCAGCCCGTTGAAGCGCTGCTGTTCAATCTCCGCGTTGCCGCTCGCGTTGGTGAGCGGCAGCGCCGCGCCCAGCACGATGGGGTTCGCCGCGGACGTGGCGCCCACCACCTGGTCGCACCCCGCGGGCTGCGGCAGGCAGAAGCCCGACGTACAGACGCTGTTGCTGCCGCAGTCACTGCTCGTCGTGCATTCGGACAGGCCGCCCGCCGTGGTGAAGCTGCACCCGGACGACAGCAGCGCCATGCCCAACGTCATCATTCCCAGTGCGCGCATCAGAAACGCCCTTCCATGCCGACCCCGGCGCCACGCGGCGCGAGCGTCACGCGGACCTCGCCCTGCGCGGGAGGGCCTTCCTTGGGATACAGGATGATGGCGGTGATGGCTCCCGCGAGCCCCACGCCGAAACCGATGTCCGCGAGCAGCGCCTTGCTCTTGGTGCTGTCCGACAGCCGCTGCTTGTCCGCGAGCGTGCCGGCGTTGTCGAACTGCTCGCGCTGGTCGCGCGCCTGCAGCCCGAACAGCACGCCCACGCCCACGCCCACCACCGCCACGCCGCCCGTGGCGAACGCCGCGATGCGCTGGTTGCGGTAGGACTTGATGGCCCGGTTGATCTCCGCCTGCCGCTGGCGCTCGCTCTCCTCCTCCGCGCGCCGCGCCGCGGCCTGCTCCTCGTCCGCCTTCTGCCGCGCGGCGTCCGCCTCCGCTTCCAGGCGCTTCCGGTCCGCGTCCGCCACCGCCTTCGCCTGGTCCTCACGGTCCAGCTGCACCCGCAGCCGGTCGATGGCGCGGTTGCTGTTCTTCAGCAGACCGGGGTCGGTGTCCTCGCTGGAGGACGTGACGTACTGCCGGTAGAAGCTCATCGCCTCGCGGGGCTCGCCCGCGTACTCCAGCGCCACGGCGATGTTGTAGACGAGCCGCGGGTGCGGCTGCGCCTCGTTGGCCTGCTTCAGCACCTCCGCCGCCTCGCGGTACTTCTGCGCTTCGTAGAGGCGTTTGCCCTCCTTCAACAGGGCCTGGACGTTGACCTTGGAGCCACCCCGCTGCGCCAGGGCGGACCCCGGCGAAAGCGCAAGCGCCAGCGACAACACGAAAACCAGTCTCATGGGGCGGGGAGCCTAGCGCCGAACATTCCGGCCGTCGAAGCACTGGCCCCCTGAAAAAGCGCCGGGGCCACCCCCACCCCTGTCGCGACAGGGGAGGAAGCAGCCCCGGACGGGCTACCCAGGCGTCAGACGGCGATCAGCCGTCCAGGCGCGCGATGAGCAGCTTGCGCTGGAGCATCAGGGCCTCGGGGGCCTTGGTGCCCAGCTGCTCGAAGAAGACCTCCTGGCTCTTGAGCTCGGTCTTCCACTCGTCCTCCTTGATGGAGGTGGCCTCCTGGAGGGCCTCCGCGGGCAGGTCCAGGCCGTTGAGGTTGAGGCCCTGGTCCTGGCGCGGCACCCAGCCCAGCAGCGTCTCCTGCGTGGGGACGCGGCCCTGGACGCGGTTCACGATCCACTCGAGCACGCGCATGTTCTCGCCGAAGCCCGGCCAGATGAACTTGCCGTTCTTGTCCTGGCGGAACCAGTTGACCTGGAAGATCTTCGGCAGCTGCGGGATGGACTTCTGCATGTCCAGCCAGTGCTGGAGGTAGTCGCCCATGTGGTAGCCGCAGAAGGGCAGCATGGCCATGGGGTCGCGGCGCACGACGCCCACCTTGCCGGTGGCCGCCGCCGTCGTCTCGGAGCCCATGGTGGCGCCCAGGAACACGCCGTGGGTCCAGTTGAAGGCCTGGAGCACCAGCGGGACCGTGTTGGAGCGGCGGCCGCCGAAGATGATGGCGCTGATGGGAACGCCCTGGGGGTCGTTCGCCTTGGCGGACAGCACCGGGTTGTTGCTCATGGGCGCGGTGAAGCGGCTGTTCGGGTGCGCCGCCTTCTCCGTGCTGCCCTTCTTCCAGGGCTTGCCCTGCCAGTCGATGAGCTCCTCGGGGACCTCGCCGTCCTTGCCCTCCCACCAGACGTCGCCGTCGGGCGTGAGCGCCACGTTCGTGAAGAGCGTGTCCTTGGAGATGGTCTCCATGGCGTTGGGGTTGGTCTTGTAGTTGGTGCCCGGCACCACGCCGAAGTAGCCGGCCTCCGGGTTGATGGCGTACAGGCGGCCATCCGGACCGGGGCGCATCCAGGCGATGTCGTCGCCGACGGTCTCGATCTTCCAGCCCGCGTACTCCTTGGGCGGGATCATCATGGCGAAGTTCGTCTTGCCGCACGCGGACGGGAAGGCGGCGGCGATGTAGGTCGTCTCACCCTTGGGGGAGGTGACGCCCAGGATGAGCATGTGCTCGGCCAGCCAGCCCTCCTCGCGGCCCAGGTAGCTGCCGATGCGCAGCGCGAGGCACTTCTTGCCCAGCAGCACGTTGCCGCCATAGCCGGAGCCGAAGCTCCAGATGGTGTTGTCCTGGGGGAAGTGGCAGATGTAGCGGCGGTCCGGGTTCACGTCGCCCGTGGAGTGCAGGCCGCGGTTGAAGTCGTCGCTGTCGCCCAGCATGTCCAGCGCGGCCTTCCCCATGCGGGTCATGATCCGCATGTTGAGCACCACGTAGTCGCTGTCCGTCAGCTCCACGCCAATCTTCGTGGAGGGGCCGCCCAGCGGGCCCATGGCGTAGGGCACCACGTACATGGTGCGGCCCTTCATGCAGCCTTCGAACAGCTGGGAAAGCTTCGTGTACGCGGCCTCCGGCTCCATCCAGTTGTTGGTGGGGCCCGCGTCCGTCTTGTTGGGCGTACAGATGAACGTGAGGTGCTCGACGCGCGCCACGTCGTTGGGGTTGGAGCGGTGCAGATAGCAGCCCGGCCGCGTCTTGGGGTTGAGCGGGATGAGCGTGCCGTCCTTCACGGCCTGCTCGGTGAGGCGCTGCTTCTCCGCCTCCGAGCCGTCACACCAGACGATGCGGTCCGGCTGGGTCATCGCAGCCATCTTGGCCACCCAGGCCAGCAGGGTGGGGTTCTTCGTGGGCGCCTGCTCGGTGGCGGCTGCCGCTTGCGTCGAAGCCATGGGGATCTCCTCGGGGTATCTCTCGGAAGAAACACCAAACCTTCTGGACCGGGGCCCCAAAATCAACCGACGTCCGGCAGTCAACCGGACTTTCGACCGCTCTGGCCTAATTCCACTTATCAGCGCCCGGTCGCCCATCAGAAAACGGCGCGGTGCGGCACGCTCTGGCAGCGCACCGCGCCGTGCCCAGGTTGAGGGTGCGAGCGCCCACCCATCATGTCCATCGCCATCGTCCTGGCCGTCATCGTTGTCGCGTTGGTCCTCTTTTCCGTGGATGCCATCCCCATCGAGTTCACCTCGCTGGTGGTGGTGTGTCTGCTGGCCCTGTCCGGGGTGCTGACGCCAGCGCAGGCCTTCGAGGGCTTCAGCAACGACACGGTCATCTTCATCTTCACGCTGCTGGCGATGACGCAGGGGCTCGCCGCCACGGGCGTGGTGCAGATGGTCGGGCAGCGGATGGCGTTCTTCGCGCGCTTCGGCCATCAGGCGTTCGTGCTGGCGATGATGGGCGTGGTGGCGGCGTTCTCCTCGTTCATCTCCAACACGGTGACGACGGCGGCCTTCCTGCCGGTGGCCATTGGCGCGGCGCAGCGGGCGAAGGTGCCGCGCAGCAAGGTGCTGCTGCCGCTGGCGTACGCGTCCATGCTGGGCGGCACGGTGCTCCTGTTCGGCACGTCCACGAACCTGGTGATCTCCGCGGCGCTGAAGCGGCAGGGGATGGCGCCCATCGGCGTGGCGGAGCTGGCGCCGGTGGGGCTGCCGGTGGTGCTGATAGGCATCGCGGTGGTGGTGCTGCTGGGGCGGCGGCTGTTGCCCGCGCGCGAGGGCAAGCCGGGCACGGAGGGCTTCGTGCTGCGCGAGTACCTCACGGAGGCCGTGGTGCCCGGGGATTCAACCTACGTGGGCAAGCCCCTGGCGGAGCTCACGGAAGGGCTGGGCCTGCGCGTGATTGGCGTGGTGCTGGGCGGCGAGACGCTCTCCGCGAAGCCGGCGTACGTGCTGACGGGCCAGGAGCGGCTGCTGGTGGAGGGCCGGCGCGAGGACATCCTGCGGGTGAAGGACCTGCGGGGCCTGGCGCTGCGGCCGGACGTGCGGCTGTCGGACGCGGAGCTGGAGGGGCCGGAGTCGATGCTCGCGGAGGTGGGCGTGCCTCCCGGCAGTGCGCTGGTGGGGCGCAGCCTGAGGGAGACGCTGTTCGTGGAGCGCTTCGGGCTGGTGGCGCTGGGGCTGCACCGCCGGCCCGGCATCCAGCGGCTCACGAAGCTGCAGCTGCTGGGGCGCGCCCGGGAGGAGCACTCGCTGTCCACGCTGCCCCTGTCCGTGGGGGACGTGCTGCTCTTGCGCGGCCCGCGTCAGAAGGTGGCGGAGCTGGCGCCGGGCCATACGCTGATGGTGCTGGAGGGCCACGAATACGAGCCGCCGCGCTACGCGAAGGCGCTGCTCGCCATCATCATCTTCCTGGGCTCGCTGGGCGTGGGCTCGCTGGGCCTGGTGCCGCTGTCGCTGGCGGGGCTCACCGGCATGCTGCTGATGATCGCCACCGGCTGCGTGGACGCGCGCACCGCGTTCCGCGTGGACTGGCGGGTGGTGCTGCTCATCGGCGCCATGATGGCGCTGGGGCTGGCCATGGAGGTGAGCGGCGCGGGGAAGTTCATCGGCGACCACGTGGCCCGGCTGGGCGAGTATGGCGGGCCCCGCGCGGTATTGGCGCTGTTGATGGTGCTGACCATCGTGCTGTCCGCGCCCATGAGCAACCAGGCCGCGGCGCTGGTGGTGCTGCCGGTGGCGCTCAACGCGGCGACGCAGCTGGGCGTGGACGTGCGCCCCTTCGCCATGGGCATCACGCTGGCGGCGAGCTGTTCGTTCATCACCCCGCTGGAGCCCAGCTGCGTGCTCGTCTACGGGCCCGGGCACTACCGCTTCACGGACTTCTTCCGGCTGGGCACGCCGCTGACCGCGGTGCTGGTGGTGTTCCTCGTCTTCGCCGTGCCCGCGGTGTGGCCGTTTTAGTGGATGGCGGCGCGCAGCCCCACGTCCGCGAGCACGCGCGACTCCTGCGCGAGGAGGTGTTGCAGGCGCGCGTCCACGGCGGCCTCGTCGCCGTTGGACGCGGTGACGGCCAGCCGGTGGAAGAGGGACTGGTGGCCGTCCTCGGACTGAGCCAGCTCCCCGTAGAAGCGGGCGAGCGCCGGGTCGGTGAGCCCCTCCGCGAGCAGGGACAGCCGCTCGCACGAGCGAGCCTCGATGATGGCGGCGACGAGCAGGCGGTCCACGCGCCGCTCCAGGGCGGGCGTGCGCACGTGCTTCTGGAGCCCCTGTGCGTACGGGTCCCCCGCGTCCTTGGTGAGCGTGAGGCCGCGCGCGGCCATCAGGTCCAGCACGCGCGCCAGGTGGGCGCTCTCCTCGCGGGCCAGGCGGGCCATCTGCGACGGCAGGCCCGGCAGGTCCGGGTAGGCCTGGAGCATGGACAGCGCGTTGGCGGCGGCCTTCTTCTCGCAGTGGGCGTGGTCCACCAGCACCGCGTCGAAGTGGGCGAGCGCCAGCGGCAGCCAGCCGGGGTCGGTGGGCGCGTGGAGGATGACGGGGCCCGCTCCGGAGAGGGGACGGCGGGAGGGTGTGGGGCGGCTGCTCATCGCGGGCGGACTGTAGGGCATCCGCCGGGCGCCGTGCGCGCTTGAGTCGCACGCGGTGGTCCGGGCCTGCTTCCTTGCTGGGAAGTGCCGGCGGCGCGCGGTGTCGCGGAGGCGGCCCGGGCCGGCTTCCTTCCGGCACGTGCCGGCCGCGCCCGCGTGGGGTGGGGGGCCGCCCACCGCGCACGCGGGCGCGGCCGGGCTACAGCGGCGGGCGCGTGCCTTCCTTCGCGGCGATGAGGGTGACGACGTAGTCCGCGCCCTCCTGGGCTTCGTTCGCCACGAAGATGGAGCCCGGCCAGGCGCGCAGGCCGTTCATCAGGAAGGGCGCGTTGTCGGCCGCGCTCCGGTGCACCAGCTCCACGCGGCAGAGCGTGGCGCGGCAGTCCAGCGCCTTCACGCGTGAGCCGGAGGGCAGGTGCTGGCGCAGCGCTTCGTTCAGCGTCTGCGTGGCCCGGCCGCTCCAGCCGCTGTCCACCGGCTCCTCGGCGAAGGCGGTCATCACGCGCGTGCGCGACTGTTCGAAGGACGGCGGCGGTGGGCGCATGGGCGGCGGCGGAGGCACTTCGTCTGGAGCCTCCGCGCCGTCCTCCTCCGTGGCTTCGGGGGACTGCATCCGGGCCGGGGCCTGCGCGCGCGAAGTGGAGGGCTGCGCGGCCTGCGTCGCCCACAGCCGCATCGCGGTCTCCGCGGCGGCGCGGCGCTCGGCCAGGTTCGCGTCGGTGCTCACCGCGCTCTTGCGCACCTGGGCCCTCAGCTCCTCCAGCTCCTGTTCGGACGAATGCTGATGGCTCACGAACGCAAGCAGCACGCCGGCGATGGCGGCCGTGTTGGTGAGGGCGAGGACGGTCTGGAGCCGGGAGGACATGGGGCGCTCACGGAGAGGGAAGGAGTAGGAACGGGCCACGCGAAGGGGAGGAATGTGAAGCCTTCGCGCGGCCCCTGCATCGGGACCGCGTCTTCTCCGCCGGGCACGTCACCCGGCGGAAGTCAGGCGCCGTGCGTCAGTCGATGGTGAAGCCACCGAGGATTCCGTTCGGCTGCAGGTTGCAGCGGAAGACGATGGCGAAGTCCTCCCACACGTAGCGGTCGCCCGTGTTGAGGGTCTGCCACGTCATGGGGCCGGCCACCGTGTACGTGGGGGCGCCCAGGTTCGCGCCGTTGCCCACGCCGTTGACCGTGGTCGTCTCGCACGAGCTGTTGTTGCCGTAGATCTGCACCGTCGTCGGGTGGTAGCCGACCGTCCACATGGGCACCGTGGCGATCGCCAGCCGATGGGTCGTACAGGTGTTGGTCAGCGCGGAGAAGCTGTACACGCTGAAGCACGCCGCGTCGGACGCATAGGCGGCCTTGAACGCGGCGCCCGGGTAGTACTGCCACGCGGCCGCGGTCCCCGCGCTCAACGCCACCACACCGAACGCGCACACCTTCGCCAACGTCTGGAAAGCCTTCATTGAACTGCTCCCGTGGGATGCGGCGGTGATTGGGGCCGCCGGGCTCGCGAACGCGCGCGCCGCACCACCAGGGAGCAAGCGCCATGCCCTCATCCGGGCTGGCGTGTTTCCAGTTGTTTACGTGTCTTTATGGCAATCCGTGTTGTTCCGGGAGCAACCGGCGGGTGTTGCCTGTGTTGCCCCGGGGGCTACTCCACCAGCACGAGCCGCTGGGTGCGGCCGGCGTGGTAGCCCACCTTGCGCGCGATGCGGGCGGTGCTCTCGTCGCGCTCGTCGACGCGCAGGGCCAGCCGGGGCAGCGAGGACAGCAGGTGCCGGGAAATCTGTCCCAGGCACAGCGTGGCGTGGCCCTGGCGGCGGCGGGACGGGGGCGTGTACATGCCCTCCAGCTCCGCGCCGAACTGCGAGCGGCAGCCGATGTCCACCTTGAACACCAGCTCGCCGCCCTCCTCCAGCACGTAGGTGCGGCGCTGGCGCACGCGCTGGAGGACGCGGGCCTCGTAGTGGGTGGGGTCCTCCGCCAGCGGGTCGCGCTCCAGGATTTCGCGCACGTAGCCCTGCGCCAATGGCAGCAGGCGGGGTACATCCTCCTCGCGGGCCAGGCGCAGGGTGGGGTTGGTGAAGGGGCCCAGGTCGTCCGCGGAGACGCTGAACAGCCGCTGGGTGCGGGACAGGCGCGGCTTGCCTTCGCAGAGGCTCCTCACCAGCGCGTCCACGGAGGCCTTGTCCCCCACGGTGGCGCGCAGCTTGAGGCTGGCCGCGAGCGCGTCCGCGATGACGCCGGTGGCGCTGGCGTCGCTGGCGCTGGGCACCACGAGCCCGCCCTCGCCGCCCACGAAGACCGCCGCGGTGAGCACGCCGCTGTCGAAGCGGCCGTGGAAGGAGAAGGCCGCCTGGCGCTCTGGCGCCGCGATGCCGAACTCCTCCAGCAACCCCAGCAGGTAGAGGTTGTGGACGGGATCCTTCGCCAGGAGCGCGCGCAGGGCGTCCGAGTGGGAAGGCGCGAGCTGTTCGACGGTGACGGGCATGCGCGGGGGGCGAAGGGGGCTGAACCTTACGCGCAACCCGACCTCACGGGCCAGCGTCCCCGGGCACGGTGAAACGGAATGGGTAGAGCACCGTCGCGGACCCGCCCAGGTGGGGCGCCGGGAAGCGCGCGTCCAGGAGCGAGTCCAGCACGCACGCCTGCACCATGGGGTCCGGGATGGTGCTGGAGACGAGCACGCCCCGGTTCATCCTTCCCTCGGAGCCCTCGCCCTCCACGGTGAAGCGCAGCTTCACTTCCTGTGTGCCCCGGTTGCGTTGTGCGGCGTCCTGGAAACATTGCTGCACGAGCGGAGTCACCGACTGGACGGCCAGGCGCAGGTCCTCCGCGTCGATGCGGCCGGAGGAGGCCTCCACCACCGGCTCCACCACCTCCACGCGGCGCGGGTCGGGGGCGTCCGGGTCGTTGAGCGTCGGCGGCGCCTTGGAGGGCTCACGCACCGGTGCGGTGG
>NZ_RAWK01000296.1 GCF_003612165.1 Corallococcus aberystwythensis
GACGGCCAGGTGAAAGCGGCGCGTGGGGCGCGGTGGTGGGCGCGGGCGCGGATGCCTTGACGCCCACGTTGGATTTGCGGCTGCGGTTGGAAGTGCGCAGGCAGCAGGGCGGCTTTCGACAGGGATACTTCGGCCCGGACTACGAACTGGCCCGCTTCAAGGCTGCGGGGCCAGAGGGATTTCCGCTCGCGGAGTCACCCTTCCCGGATGGGTACTCGGCATATGGCGAGGCGGAGGTGGGCTGGGACGCGGTCCGCTATGGCGGCCTCTCCAGACACCTGAAGCTGTCGCTGGGCGCGGAAGCCTTCTCGTGGGGCCGCTTCGACGTGGACGGACGCGTGGCGGTGCAGCTCTTCGCGCGCAGCCTCGAAGTGGCGTTGAAGGGACTCGGAGTGGGCATGGGTCGGCCCGGGGCGCGCTACCTGGGCTCCGCCGAAGTCCGCTGGAGATTGCTGGGCGGGACGCTCTACGCGATGGGGACGGGCGGCACGCTGCTCTTCCCTACGCCGGAAGAGACGCTGCGGCCGGGGGCGTTCGCCTCGGTGGGCCTGGGGGTGGACAATGCGCGCTGACGCCCTCTTACTGGCCCTGATGCTGATGACCACGGGATGCGCCTCCGTGTCGCAAGCGCCTGGGCGCGGCCGAAGCTTGGGCTACGCACCGCGAGAAGCCTCCTCGCCCGCCTGGGTCGCCCCCTCCAGCGATGAGCCCACGCCCGCCCGGGACGTCCTCCCGCGCGCTCTTGCTGGACCCGAGCAACGGCTTCTGCGCCGCCAGCAGCCGCGTGAGGAAGTGACCGCCGTGGGAGACGGCGCGGTCGGGGGCGGGGCCCGGAGCGCGGCATTGACACGGCAGGCAGTCCTCGACGCAACGGACGAAGTGAAAGGCTCCCTGCGCAGCGTCGAAGCCGCGTTCACCAAGCTGGCGGCCCGTCCTGCAGACCCATGGGGCTGGAGCCTCACCGGCGTCTTCACGCGCTACCTCGACCAGGGCTCCAAGCAGGTGACGTGGCTTCAGGGCGCGATTGGGAGCGCCACCGCGTTGACGGAGGGGGCCTCGGAAGCCGGCGACACGGACATGGAGCTGGGCCTGCTGCGCATGACAGGGCCAAAGCTCCAGGCGGCCCAGTTCGGGACCCTCCTGATGGCAGCCTGGGTGGACTTCCTGCACCTCGCGGACGCAGTGCTTCGCAACTGCCCCATGTGCAGCACCGAGAAGCTCTTCGTGGATCTTCATCGCGTGCAGGGGCTGATGGAGCCCACGATCACGGACCTCGCCTCACTGGATCCGGAGAGGGTGGAGGCGGCGACCACCGCGATGCCCGAGCTGATGGGAAAGCTGACGCGTGAATTCGACACGCTCCAGCGCGAGACCCGTGAGACCATGAAGTTGGGTGGGCAGATCATCGCGGCGATGCAGGCGGTAGAGATGGTCGCGATGATTTCCACCATGAAGCTGGCCCTGCCGCGCGTGCCACCCTCGGCCCCTGCGACGCTGGGCGTGGGCCTCGTGATGAGTTCGGGTGGAGTCATGGTGGGCTCGCGGCTCGTGGTTTCCGCGGAGTGGGTGGAGATGATGCGAAGGCTCGTGCAGGCGGGCGTCATCTCCGTGCCTGCCGTCGGCGCGGCCGTCCTCATCCAGGGCGGACAAATCACGATGGCCCAGGCGCATCAGGACCTGCCCAAGGGCGTACGCGAAGCATTGGGGGACAGCCCCGAGGTGCGCGGCATGCAGGTGACGGGCAGAGCGGGGGCGGGCATGTCGGACGCTCCGAAACACCATGTGCTGCCGCAGGAGCACCGCGAGTGGTTCGAGCGGCGCGGCTTCAAGGGCGACATGGACATCGACCAGTTCTGCGTCCGGCTGGAACAAGCCCATCATGAGGCCATTCACGGCGGGGGAGACTGGAAGCTGGGACGTACATGGCCCGGTGAGTGGAATCGGCGGATCATGGAGGCACTGCGCGATGCCGAGGCCGAGGCTGGACGCATGTTGACGCGAAATGCAGTCCTGGACATCGTTGCGGATCGAATGAAGGACTACCGGATCCCGATGAACTTCACGCCCTGGAGAAGACGATGAGCGGTGGAGGCGCCTGGCAGGGCAACATCAAAGCACGCCTGTACGAACGGGTCCGTGCGCGCGGGTTCGACTCGCTCACAGCCTTTGCCGACGCGCGCCCTACTGTCCCGCTGTACGCGCTGGCCGACGAGCTTGGCGACGATGACGTAGCTGCGGTGCAGGTGTTGAGTGGGTTACTCGCAGAGGCGGAACAGAGCAAGCGGGTCACGCGCTTCGTTCGCGATGTTCTCGTGCGTCTCTTGTCTCAGAGTCTCCCCAACGGTTGGCCGGCCGTGCTGGATGACGAGAACCTATTCAAAGTAGCCAAGGCACTCGGCTCGTGGTCCGCATACACCCCAGAAACCCATAAGGAGCGGGCCAGATTGGCGAGGGCGGCACTTCGCGCGAACCCGCCCCCTGCTGGATGGCGCCCGCTCGGCCCCGACGACGACCTTCTTCGGACGATCCTCCCCGACGAGGAGGCCTGACCGGAACTGGTGGCTCCCGAGTCAGCGGGATTCGCCATGTGCCCCCAGTCAGTCCCCGCCACCCCGGTATGGACCGCGACGGCACGCAGAACCGCGTGTTCGTCCACCCGCGGCACGGAGCCAGGTCGCCGCAGGTGAATGATGCAAGGCGGCTACTGCCGGGGCTCCGCTGGCGGGACGCCCAGGCCGGTGGCTGCCGGGTTCGTGGCTGGCGCGACCGCTCCGTCGGCAGGCCCGGCAAGCTCCGGGGTTGCGCCGGAGATCCCAATGAGCCCTGACGCCAGTGTCTCGGTGGCGGGACGCGAAGGGGGATGAGGGGTCTTCTGCTCTCCGGATTCTGCAGCCTCGTCCACGAGTTGATACAGCAAATGGATGCGCTGAACCTGCGCATCCTGTGACAGTCGCAGCGCGACGTTCCGCAGGGCCAGCCCGGTCAATCCGTCGGCAGCCAACTCCTTGAGTCCCTCGACTGGCTCCGCACTGCCGCTGAGAACGTACCAGGTCAAGTCCCTGGCGCCGCGCAGTCCCTTCTTCTCCAGGTGCTCCCACGCTTCAGGCAACGCCTGAGCAAGGAGCGCCGAGTCGATCCATCCGAGAATCTGATGCTTGTCGAAGTTGGTACTGCGCTGGAGTCTCAGCGGATCCGCCATCGCCATGCCCACGACGTCATGGATTCCCTCCTCGTGGAGACGCTCTTCAATCTGTGGGGTGATGCCTCGGATCATGGCGAGTGGAACGGACCGCTCGGGCGGAACGTACTTCGTCGCGTCCGACCCGAGCCGGTGCGCATATCGCGCAATGGCCTGCGCCGCATATCGGGGAGACATTCCCACGGCAACGTAGAGGGCATGCATGCTCCACCCCGTGGACCTGCTGTCGCTGCCCAGCCCCGAGAACCAGATCTTTGACAGCGCAGCAGCCATCAAGGGCCCCAGGGCCAGGGTGACCGCGCACCAGAGCGCCGCTCCGCTTGTGATGTCATGACGGAAGCCCCGCTGGCCCAGATACAGGAGCACGTACACATACGCCCCCAATGCGCCCAGACGAGCAGCCACCAGCGTCGTATCGGCGATCACTGCCGTGCCGGTGTCCGCCTGGACGAGGACCGTGTTCAGGGCTCCCTTCGAAACGGGATTGAGGACATGAACGGTGACGGCACCAATGGCGATGATCGCCAGGGCCGGCAGCCCATAGCGCAGCGCGATGTTGCTCGTATTGAAGTACCGGTCATTCGCCTCGACCATGTCCTTGAGGTTGGCCTTGTCGCGCGGGTTGAATTTGTTTTCGGCCAGCACGCCCTGCGAGATGACACGGGGCTTGATGAGGCCCAGGTAGAGCCCGTGATGGATGACCAGCAGGGCGGGCAGCGCCGCCAGCGTCCACCCCCAGAAGGCGTACTGTGGAAGCAGGTTGCTCGCCAGGGCGGAGAAGACCATCCCCACCAACACCAGGCCCCACAAGGTCCGTCCTCCCTGGAGTTGCTGACGCAAGAGGAGCATGCCAAGCAGCACCAGGCTCACGAAAACCAGCAGCACTCCCGTCGAGTTCGAATTCTGATTCCCTCGGATACGACCGCAGAGATCCTTCGTTGCTTCAAAGACATCGCCCAGGTAGTAGAGCGTGATCACTCCTACCGCGATGATGATCAGCAGTACCCCAACCCCGTTTTGGATGACTTGCCAGGTCGCCCCTCTTCCGCGCGCGACTGGGTTCGAGTTCGGGCCGCTTTCGCCAGCGCGCTGTTCCTGCTTGCTCATGGGCTCCCCCCTGCTGCGGTACGGAGCCAGTGTATGCGAATGAATTCGGGTGGAGAAGTCGCTCTGCGTCGCGACGGTCACGCAGCCCCTTGAGGCATCTACGCTTGCCCAGGCCGCCAACTGCGGGTGGAGGGGACAGACGCGGCGCGGCAGGGAACTTTTTTCCCCTCCCCACGACAATGCGGGGCCTGCCCGCACGACAAGGTGCGGCCAGGAATAGAGGGGGAAGGTCAAATGCGAAGGATCCGTTGGATGTGGATGGGGCTCGTGTGCCTGGCGATGGGGTGCGAGCCTACTCAGGGCGAATCACAGGAGCCGCTGGACTCAACGCCCCAGGCTCGCGCGGAGCGGCTTGCCGTGGAGCGCGGCTTCGACCTGCGCGAGGCGACGCTGGTGGAGAAGCCCGGCGGGACGGGGCTGCACCATCAACTGCAGCTGCGGGGCGTGCCCGTCTGGGGCCTGGAGGCGAAGACGGCGCAGGGCCAGACGCACTTCACCAACGCCCGGCTGGAGCCCGGCGTGCGCGCCGAGACGAAGCCCCGCCTGACGCAGGAGCAGGCGGTACAGGCCGCCCTGGAGCGCCTGGGGAACGCGTCCGCGCGGCTTACCGGCGGCCAGCTGGTGCTGCTGCCCCAGGAGGAGCGCCGACGCAGGGCGGATGCCCCGCCCGCGGCCCTCACGCTTCCCAACGCCGCGCACTACGAGCGGGTGGTGACGGGCTTCACGCTCGTCTACCGGCTGGAGCTGTCCGCGCGTGACCCGGACTTCCCGGTCGAGATGCCATGGATTGCTGACGTGGACGCCCTGTCGGGGCAGGTGCTGAAGCTGACCCCGCTCCGGTTCGATGCGGGCGATTTCCGCACCGTCACCGGGTACGGCCTCACCGCCGGGACCCATTCGTTCCTCACCTCCTACGAACCGCTCGACGAGGTGTACGAGCTCCGGGACACGCATGGGAACATCTTCAAGAGCTCCTCGGCCGACTTCGACGTCTACTTCAGTGACACCCCGAGCTTCGGCGACGGGATGCGGTTCAACCCCAGCAATGAAAAAGACAGCGTGAACGGGGAGACCGCGGCGGTGGACGCGTTCTACGCCGTGAACATGACGTGGACCTTCTTCAACACCATCCTCAAGCGCGACGGCCCCAACGGGCGCGGCAGGCCCGTGTCCGTCCAGCTCCACCACCCGAGCGCCAACGCGTACTACTCCCCCAGTGCCACCAGGCCACAGCTCCTGGTGGGCTACACCTCGCTCATCACCTTCCCCCAGAAGCCGTACCGCGTCCCCCTGGCGGCGACCGACATCCTCGCCCACGAGCTCGGGCATGACTTCTTCTGGTCGGAGCTCACCGCGGACGGGATGGCCACGGACATCAGCTCTACCGAGCAGGCCGGCATCAGCGAGGCAACGGGGGACATCATCGGCTTCCTCACCGAGCTCACCCGGGATGCCATCAAGAGCGGACGCCCGCCTGGCAACATCGACCAGATGGTGCCCCAGACCTCCAACTACACCCTCGGCGAGCAAGTCGGGCAAGTCGCTCGCAACCTCATGCTTCCCGACTTCAACGAGTGGGAAGCCGACATCGGCAGGCAGGACGAGCACAAGTCCTCCGGCCCCATCTCGCTGATGTTCCTGCGGCTCGCGTACGGCTGTGAGCCCATGCCCTCCTCGGGGAGCTGGACGGAGAAGAACTGCCCGCGGATTCCCGAGGGCTTCGCCGGCATCGGCCCCGTGCGCGCGGCGCGAATCTGGGCGTGGACGCTGGCGGCCATGCCCCTGGGCGCGGACTTCCTCCAGACCCGGGAGCTGGCCCTCGAGGTGGCGCGCCAGGAGGACAGCGTGACCGGAGAGCAGCAGCGCAAGGCGGTGGCCTACGCCTTCGCGGCCATCGCCGTGGGCGGCCGGCCCGACGTGGACCCGCCGCAGACGACGCTGTCCTGCCAGCAGGTGGGCCTTGACCTCCAGTGCACCGGCAGCGTCACCGACACCGGACAGGTTCCCGGCGAGCCCCAGCGGCCCGCCCAGCTGTCCGTGCGGGGCACGTCGCTGAAGAACGCGATGCTGGCCTGGCAGTTCACCCAGACGTTTCCCGGCACGTCGCTGTCCACGGCCAGCTACCTCATCGAGCTGAAGGCCTGGGACGGCTGGAACAACGCGGCGACCCGGACCGTCACCGTCGCCTACGACAAGTCGGGGCCCCAGGCCACGCTGTCCCGCCTGGGCACGCCCAAGCAGCCGCTGCTCAGCGTCACGGCCACCGACCCCTCGGGCATCCTCAAGGTCGAGTTCCTCGAGGGCACCCAGCTCCTGGCCACGGTGCTCACCCCGCCCTACGACAAGACCTTCGACACCTCCACCTGGAGCGACGGCACCCACGCCATGGTCGCGAAGGTGTACGACCGCTTCAACAACGTCACCGTCCTCAACCATGCCCTGCTCGTGGACAACACCCGGCCGGTGGTGACGATGACCGTGGGCGGCGGCACCACCCCGCCCTTCCCCGTCAGCGCCACCGCGACGGATGCCTCACAGCTGGTCCGCGCGGACTTCAAGGTGGACGGGCTCGTCTTCGCCACCCGCACCAGCGGCGCTCCCTACTCGGCGACGTACTCGCCGGTGGACCCGCTGCCCCACAACCTCACCGTGGAGGTGACGGACTCCTTCGGCAACAAGGGCACCGCCACCGTGGCCGCGCCGCTCGACAAGGCGCCCCCTGCCGTGACCTTCAGCGCCCAGCAGGGCTACACCGGCATCATGACGCTCACCGTCGGTACGTCCGACACCTGCGGCGTCCAGTACCCGTATGCCCTGTACGTGGACGGCACCCTCGTGGGCCAGCCCACCACCCCCGGCTACGTCGTGGTCCTGGCCGCCGAGGCGGTGTCCGTCGGAGTGCACGCCTTCCAGGCCCTGGTCCGGGACAACTGCGGCAACCTGACCCAGTTCCAGACGGCCTTCAGCAAGGTCTACACGCCCCCCGCCATCTCCTCCATCGCCCGCGACGACACCCAGCCGAAGAAGCCGAAGTTCACCGTGCAGTGCACCGACTTCGAAGGCGTGCACCACGTGGAGATGCGGGAGAACGGCGTGGTCCGGCAGTCGGACAGCACGCCGCCCTACGAGTTCGTGGTCGACACCACCACGCGGCCGGACGGGAACTACTCGATGCTGTTCCAGTGCTTCGACGTCTACGGGGCCTGGAGCCCGACGGAATCCCGGACGGTGATTGCCGATAACACCGCCCCCGTCATCCAGGGCTTCAGCCTGTACGGCTCCGGCCGCTCGTACCAGATCGCCATCTCCACCATCAGCGACCCGCGGGGGCTGAAGAGCGTCATGCTGCAGGGAGGCTTCATCGCCTTTCCTCCCTTCTTCCTCGTCGGGCTGACGCAGGCCCCCTGGTTCTACAACTTCTCCTTCGCCACGACCCAGGACGTGGATTCGAACTACCCGGTCTGGGTCGAAGCCACGGACACATGGGGCAACAAGCGGACCGACTATTACGAATGCCACGTGGACACGGACACCACCCAGAACACGTACCGGTTTTGCACGCGCATCAGCTCCCAGTCCCAGAGCTCGCAGTTCCAGGCCTACACGCCCTTGAGCTGGGGCGGGTAACGCGCGGGCTGCGCCGGGGGGCGTGGTGCGCCTCACCGAGAAACCGAAGCCCGGGGACCGCCACTGAACGCGGCGGCCCCCGGTAGAGGGCCCCTTACCGCGCCGCCGGGCTGGGGCAGGTGCTGTAGCAGTCCTCGCGCTCCGGCGCGCACTGGGCCGGCGTCGGGGAGTTGCGCAGGCAGTGGGTGTAGGCGAGGTCGCACGCGTACTCGCACGGCGGCGGGCGCATGGACTGCACCGGGCTGGCCACCCGGGGTTGGCACCTGGCGTAGCAGACGTTGCTCTGCGCCTCGCAGGCGGCGCCCTGCTCGGGCGTCGTCGCCTGATAGCTACAGGTCCGATAGGCCGCGAGGCATTCCCGCTCACACGGCGTCAGCACCTGCGATTCCACGTCCCGCGACTCCATATCCACGCCGCCACAGCCCGCGAACAGACCGACCGACAGCAGTCCCGCGATGATTGCCAGACGCACGCCACGCTCCTTGAGTCAGGGATGAAGGCGCCCCGTGAGAGGCCGTGCGAGAGTGACAGGCATTACCAGGACCGTCACCGCGGAAAGGCATGAGAGTGAGAGGATTTGAACATCCTTCGCTGACGGAGATGTCGTCGAGGCTGGAAGCATTGCCAGATGAGGATGTTGCCCCCGACACGTAGATTGTGTCGCTGGCGGAAGCCCGGTCAACACCTGCACCGTCAATGACTGGGCCGCGCGCTTCCTGTACGCGTTGCGGTGTCGGTCGCTCTTCCAGCGCCTGAGCTCCCGCCTCCGGCCATACCGGGAGTGCAGCGGGTTGCGGCAGACCCTACCCCCGGGAGAGCATGGCCCCAATGACTGCTTCTTCCGAGCACGGAGGCCCGGCGGCGCTCGACGCACCGGATGTCGTTGGCGCCTTCAAGGGCCGCACGCTGGGCGTGGCCATGGTGGGCAAGGTGCTGGTCGTGGCGCACAACGCACTGCCGCCCGCGCAGGACGAGTGGGGCCACTACTGCGACCTCGTCGGCCAGAACATCACCACCCTGAGCGCACAGCTCGTGGTGGCGGAGGGGCATGGCCCGAACGCCGCCCAGCGCCAGCAGGCGCTCGACCGGGGCGCGAAGGTGAAGGGCGCCACCATTCCGCCCACGGCCGTGCTCACTCGCTCGCCGCTGGTGCGCGGCATCGTCACCCTCTTCAACTGGTTCACCCCCAAGGCCATGCGCGCCTTCCCTCCGGAGGACCTGGAGGCCGCGGCCCGGCACCTGAAGATGAGCGACGCCGAGTTCCAGCGCCTCGTGGACATCGCCCACGCGCTGCAGCCCCAGGAGGCGTGACACCTCGCGTCCGGCAGCGACGGCGGGGCGCGCTGCACGTCACCTTCAAGTCCGCGCCCTCCCGCGCCACGTCCAGCGTCTTCGCCTCGTCGAGCAGGTCGAAGCGCCCCGGCACCGACGGTTTGCTCCGGGGCGCCCACCCATGTCGATTCAATCGGCTCCATTCGCGCTGTCGGTCAGGACTTTCGCGGGCTCGTGAACGGTCAGTTGTCAGGAGGGACTTGCGTAGAATGACGAATCGTCATCGCGAGGAGCCCGTCATCCGTCCCTTCCGACTCGTGGAGACCCGCCTCGCCGTGCCCGGCGTCATCGGCATGCGCAATGCGTGGAGCCTTTCCTTCGGCAAGATGCCGCACGTGCTGATCGGCCCCGACGCGGGCTTCCCTGAGTTCCAGCCGCTGGATGACTGGAAGAACGAGGTCGCCCTGGTCGACGCGCGCGCACTTCCGCGCGAAGTGCGCGAGGAGGCGGGCCTCAAGGACCCGGCAGAGGAGCGTGCCATGTTCGCTGATAGCGAATTGGCTGACCTCATCGATGAGGGCCATCTCGAGAACCTGCGCATCCTGGAGCGCGCGCGGCTGACGCCCCTGGACGAGAGGGCCCGCGGCGTCCTCACGGCCCACGGGCATGCGTATTGGTTGGCGGGCTACAGCCGGCATTCGTCCACGCTGTGGGTCCATCTCATCGGAGGAGCCGCGCCGCGCCAGGCCTGGGCGGGCTACTGGAGCACGCCCCCTCCCCAGCCGCCCGCTGAAGGACCGCCAGCATGGCTGTCGCCGGAGGTGTACTTGGAGCTCCGGCTCGCGCGCTGGGCGGACCGGGTGCTGCGCGCGCTGAGCGACGGCATGGTGACGGAGACGGGGCTGCTCTTCGCCCGGGTGCGCGAGGCCACCTTCCACCTGGCAGAGGACGACCTCGCGCAGGCTGGCATGGAAGCGGCGGCGCTCATGGCCGCGGGCGCGGACGAAGTGGTGCTCCCCCTCCACGGCCCGGCGCGGCGGGTACGGCTGCCACCCTTCATCCGGAATGTCCATGAACGCAGTCCGTTCGAGCGGGCGGAGCCCTCCCACATGAGAGAGATCCACGTACCCGCCGAGGATGCCTGGATGCTCACGAAGGACCTGCGCTGATTCCCTCACTGGCACGGTCCGGGGTGCGGGCCGCTCGCGTCGAACGGACGCGTTTCAAGAGGAGTCCTTAGAGTTCCAAACCCGCGAGGAGCTTGTCGTTGTCCTGACTCATCGCGTCACAGTCGATTGCCTTGAGCAGGCTCACGCGCTTGCTCCTCTTGATGGAGCCGGGCAGTGACTCCTTCTTGAAGTAGTCCCCATCCTTCTTGGAGATGGGCTCCTGGGAACCGATGTGCTCGACGCGGATGGATTCAGTGCCCTTGCGACTGCCGGACCCATACCACTGATCAGTCACATCCAGGCGCACGAAGCACTGCCGCTCATCGAGGACCTTGCCATTGACGCTCAATTCGATGGTGCGGCCCTCGGCCTACAGGGTTTCCCTGCCTGCGGCTTGCCCAGCGACAGCGACTGTGTGCAAGCATATGTTTTGCCGTGAAGCCTTCTCCTTCCCAGAGTCGATGCCAATGAACCAGAAAGTAACGCCGTCTCTTCTTTGCGCCGTGGCAGTGTTTGCGATGTCGGTCGTCGGCTGCGGTGGCGAAGAACCACAAGACTTGCATGCACGGTCTGGCGCGCTGAGCGAGGCCGCCCTGCAATCCCCAGAGGCCAGCGCGGGGACCGCCGCGAGCGGCTCGGGTGACGGACTCGTCTCCAGCACAGAGTGCGAGGCGGGCCTCACCTGGTGTGGTGACGGATGCGTGGACCTCAAGACGAGCCGCTATCACTGTGGAACTTGCGGTGGTGATTGCAGCTACGGGGGGGCGCATACGGTCTGTGAGGATGGATATTGCAGTTACGTGAATATCGCGGCTCCTCGCTCCGAGCGGTCTTCCGCCCAGGAGCCCCCCTCCAGTGCGAGCGGCACCACCACGCTGGATCAGACCACCTGGAATTTCGTCAACACCATCTACTGCTACCAGTCCACCGGTCACAATTGCTACGTGGGTGCGTGGAGCCCCCGGTGCCCGTCCGATCCTGAAGCGAAGGAGTGCTGGAACCCGAACACCATCTGCTATCGCGTGGCGGACGACTACGAGGTGGAGGTGTTCGAGTGCCGGTGAGGCGATAGCACCGGGTGGGCAGTCTTACGGGAACCGCGGGGGCATCCCCGGCTGCTCTCCACAGGGCGCGGGTTGACCGGGCAGGGAATGCGCTTCTCGCCAACCCTCCCCCCGCTGGCTGGCGTCCGCTCGGTCCCAACGGCGAGCTTCTCCGGACACTCCTGCCGGACGATGAATCCTGATCACCCCCCCAGCTGGTGAGTCAGAGCCAGGGCCTCCAGGTGCCCCTCCAGCGTGGTTCGAGAGGGCGCCACATGACAACGCGGGCGCCACCCTCCAGACGACGGCCCCACCC
>NZ_RAWK01000297.1 GCF_003612165.1 Corallococcus aberystwythensis
ACACCTATTAAGTCGTCGGCAGCGTCAGATGTGAATAAGAGACAGTTCCGCCACACCGTGCGTCTGGAGACGCAGGCTGCTCACGGTGCTCAAACCCGTCTTCGCGATGGGCGGCCTGGGGATGCTGGGCGCCCTGGTGCACAAGGCCGGCGCGGGCGAGCTGAAGACGACGCTCGTGGAGGCGCTGCCGCTGCTCCCCTGGGTGGTGCTCATCGAGCTGGGGCGGCAGACCTGCGACGCCACGGCGACGCGGCTGTCCTACGGAGCGCGCGCGGGGCAGGTGCCGTTGGCGGTGCTGATGCGAGCGCAGCTGATTGGGACGGCGGTGTCGAGCATGGCGCCCGCGGGCCGGACGGCGGCCGAGGCGACGAAGGCGACGCTGCTGACGCCCTACACAGGTGGCGCGGCGGCGGCGGCGGCGGCGGCCACGTCGCAGTCGGCATCGCTGGGGGCTGGAGGGCTCATCTCCTTCCCGTGCGCGCTGGCCGCGTATGTGATGACGGGCTGGAGCGCGTTCACGATTGCGATGCTGGTGCACGGCTTCGTGTTGCTGCTCGCGTCGCTGGGCGTGCGCGCGGGGCTCCGGGCGAAGCGGATGGGCGCGTGGATGCGCAGGCGGTGTGGCAAGTGGGGCACGCACGCGGAGGCGTTCCAGGCGTCGGTGTGCGCCGGAGGGCTGTGTCCGTGGCGGCCGATGATGGCGTTCCTGGGCAGCCGTGTGTTGCAGGTGATGCAGTACGCGGTGCTGGCGCACGCGGTGGGCATCGACGCGTCGGTGGTGCAGGCGCTCTTCACGCAGGGGCTCTACCTGGTGGCGCTGGCCATGGGCTCGCTGGTGCCCGGGCAGGTGGGCGTGACGGACGGGATGTTCTCGCTGGCGGCGGGGGCGATGGGGACCACGGCCGCGAAGGCGATGTCCATCGCGCTGCTCGCGCACACGGTGCAGGCGGTGTTCGTGCTGGTGGGGGCGCTCACGCCGCTGGTGTGGCGCGCGAAGGCGAAGGTGGCGGCCGCCGCGCCGGTGGTGCCGCCCGTGCTGCCCGCTCCGGTGTAGCGCGGAGAGAGGCTCAGGCCGGTCGCACCTGCACCGGCGTCCCGCTGAACGCGGCGTTGCCGCTGACGGCATCCAGTGCCCGGTCATCCGTGAGGTCGTTGATGTTGGCGCCCGCGTGCGCGCTGGCGACCTGCTGGCGGGTGCCCGGACGCTGGTGGCCGTAGCCGTGCGGCAGGCTGACGACGCCGGGCATCACGTCTGCGGTGACGGCGACGGGCACGGTGACCTCGCCCACGCGCGAGCGGATGGTGGCGTTCACGCCATCGGTGAGTCCAATGCGCGAGGCGTCATCCGGGTGGATCATGAGCGTGCAGCGGGGACGGCCCTTCACCAGCCCCGGCACGTTGTGCATCCACGAGTTGTTGTCGCGCAGGTGCCGCCGGCCAATGAGCAGCAGCTCACCCTCGCGAGGCGCAGCGTCGTCGGGGAACGCGGCGCGAAGCCGGGCCACGTCCGCGACGAGCAGCTCCGGCGCCAGCTGGATGCGCTTGGAGCGGTGGCGGAGCCGGCCGGGCAGGCTGGGCTTCATCGGCCCCAGGTCGATGCCATGCGGCGCGGCGCGAAGCTTCGCGAGCGACAGGCCGTGCTTCTTGAGCGGATGGAAGCGCGAGCCATAGGGCCCCATGCGAAGGCCCAGGTCGAGGATGCGCTCCGGTCCCATCCGCTTGAGGGCCTGGTACTGGAGCAGCGCGCGAACGCTCCGTCCCTTGCGCAGGGTCTCCAGCCGGTGCTGGAGCTCCAGGAGGATCTCCCAGTCCTGGCGCGAGTCCGGACCGGCGGGGAACACCGGCGGCGAATACTTTGCTGTATTGCGCACCGCGAGCACGTGGAAGACGAGGTCGTAGTGCCCGCGCTCCAGCACGGACGCGGGCGGCAGGATGTAGTGGGCGTGGCGGGTGGTCTCGTTGAGGTACGGATCCACGCTCACCATGAAGTCCAGTTGCCCCAGCGCGGTGTCCAGTTGCGTGCCATTGGGTGTGGACAGCACGGGGTTGCCGGCCAGGGTGATGAGGGCGCGGATGCGGCCCTCGCCCGGGGTGAGGATCTCCTCCGCGAGCGCGGCGACAGGGAGCTCCCCGGAGGACTCCGGCAGGCCCCGGACGCGGCTCTTCCAGCGGCCATGGCTGCCCGGGCTGACGCCGAACGCTCGCGGCCCACCAATGAGGTCGAAGGCCGGAAGGGTGAAGAGGGCGCCGCCTTCACGGTCCAGGTTGCCGGTGACGATGTTGAGGACGTTGATGAGCCATTGGCAGAGCGAGCCAAACGGCTGCGTGGACACCCCGACGCGCCCGTAGCAGACGGCCCCGTCCGCGGCGAGGAAGTCCCGCGCGATGCCGCGAAGCACCTCCGGCGCGATGCCGGTATGCGGCGCCGTGCGCTCCGGAGGGAAGTCCCGGACGAGCGGCAGCACGGTGTCCAGGCCGTCCACGAACGCGGCCAGCCGGCCCATGCGGTGCGCGTCTCCCTCCAGGACGACATGCAACAGGGAGAAGAGGGCGAGCGCGTCGGTGCCGGGCCGGACGAAGACGTGCTGGTCGGCGATGGTTGCCGTCTCGGTGCGGCGAGGGTCGATGACCACCACCTTGCCACCGCGTTCCTGGATGGCGCGCAGCCGGGCCCGCACGTCCGGCGTCGTCATCAGGCTGCCATTGGACGCGAGCGGGTTCGCGCCCAGCACGAGCATGTACCGGGTGCGGTCGATGTCCGGGATGGGCACCAGCAGCTGGTGGCCAAACATGAGGTGGGCCGCGAGCTGGTGGGGGAGCTGATCAACAGAAGTGGCGGAGAACCGGTTTCGCGAGCGCAGCGCGCGGAGCAGCATGGGGCCGAACATCATCGCGCCCAGGTTGTGCACGTTGGGGTTGCCCAGGTACGCGCCCACGGCGTTTGGCCCGTGCTCCTTCTGGAGGTCATGGAGCCGCTGGCTGATGTCGCGAAATGCGTCCTCCCACGACACGCGCTCCCAGCCGGAAGCAGTGCGCTTCATGGGATGGCGGAGCCGGTCCGGGTCCTCGTGCAGGTCGCGCAGCGCCACGGCCTTGGGGCAGATGTGGCCCCGGCTGAACGGGTCCTCCGCGTCGCCCTTGATGGACGTGATGCGCCCGTCCGCCACTTCGATGCGCACGCCGCACATCGCTTCACACAGATTGCAGGTGCGGAAATGGACCTGGGTCGGGGCGGGCGAGTTCATGGGGCGAGCCTACGCTGACGCTTCACCACGTGTGGGACCGTCGTGTGACCGACGGTCCAAAGGGCCGTGAATCGGCCATTCGCCTTGATGGTTCGTACCGGGGTACTTACTTCCTCACGATGGCTCCGCTTCCCGGGAAGCTCGAATGGCTGGCAGGCGGGGGCGAGATGGCCGCCCTCATCGCATCACTGGACTGGTCACGCTCCCCGCTAGGGCCCATCGAGTCCTGGCCGCAGAGCCTGCGCACGACGGTGAGCCTGTGCCTCGCGTCGAACTTCCCCATCAACATCATCTGGGGCGACGGCCACAACCAGATCTACAACGACGGCTACCGCGTGGTCTGCGGCGCGGTGCACCCGCGCGCGATGGGAGAGAGCTACCGGGTCACCTGGGCCTCGGCGTGGCCCGCCATCGGGGAGCCGTTCGAGCGGGCGCTCGCGGGGGAGACGTCCTACCTCGAGAACCAGCGGATGTTCCTCGAACGCAACGGCTACCCGGAGGAGACGTTCTTCACCTTCTCGCTGAGCCCCATCCGCGACGAGTCCGGCAAGGTGGTGGGCCTCTTCCACCCCGTCACGGAGACGACGCCCACGATGCTCGCCGAGCGGCGGACGCGGGCGTTGAGGGACATCGCCGACAGCGCGGGCCAGGCGCTGGTGTTCGACGAGGCGTGTGACCTGCTCCTCGCGACGCTGGGCGAGTACACCTTCGACCTGCCCTTCGCGCTGCTCTACGTGACCTCACCGGACGGCACCGAGGCCCGGCTCCGGGGCCTGTGTGGGACCGTGGCCGGGATGCCATTCGTGCCAGAGGTCATCCGCCTCACGGGCAGCGCCGACGACGGGACATGGCCGTTGGCGCGGGCAGCGAGGAGCGGGCGGGTGGAGCCGGTCACGGACCTGGAGGCCCGCTTCGGGCCGGTCGTCGCGGGGCCGTACCCGGAGCCCATGAAGACCTCCTTCGTGTTGCCGGTGCGCGTCGCGGGCGTGGAGGCGCCGCTCGGGTACCTGGTCATCGGGGCGAGCCAGCGGCTTCCGCTGGATGACCTCTACCGTGCCTTCGTGGAGATGCTGAGCGGCGCGGTGAGCGCGGCGCTCGGGAACGCGCGGGCCTATGAGGCGGAGCGGTGCCGGGCGGAGGCGCTCGCGGAGATTGATCAGGCGAAGACGGCCTTCTTCAGCAACGTAAGCCACGAGTTCCGCACGCCGCTCACGCTGATGCTGGGGCCGGTGGAGGACCTGCTGGCGGGGCTGCGGGGGACGTTGCCAGAGCCGGCGCAAGGAGAGCTGCGGGTCGTGCACCGCAATGCCTTGCGCCTGCTCAAGCTGGTGAACGCGCTGCTCGACTTCTCCCGCATCGAGGCAAACCGCGCCCAGGCCACCGTGGAGCCCACGGACCTGTCCGCCCTCACCCGCGACGTCGCGAGCGCGTTCCGCTCCGCCATCGAGCGCGCGGGCATGCGGCTGGTGGTGGACGCGGAGCCATTGGGCGAGCCGGTCTTCGTGGACCGGGAGATGTGGGAGAAGATCGTCCTCAACCTTGTGTCGAACGCGTTCAAGTTCACGCACGCCGGGGAGATCCGCGTCGAGCTGAAGCGGGAGGAAGGTTTCGCGCGGCTGTCGGTGCGGGACACGGGCATCGGCATCCCGGAGGCGGAGCTGGGGAAGGTGTTCCAGCGCTTCCACCGGGTGAAGGAGGCCCGGGGACGCACGCACGAGGGCAGCGGCATCGGGCTCGCGCTCGTGCACGACCTGGCGAAGCTCCATGGCGGGTCGGTGGAGGTGAAGAGCGTGGAGGGGCAGGGCTCCACCTTCTCCGTCCGGGTGCCGCTGGGCAATGCCTTCTGGCTGGGGACCCAGGCGCTGGCGGAGGGCGAGCGGCCCCCGGCCAACCCCGTGCGCGTCGAGGCCTTCGTGGAGGAGGCGCTGCGCTGGTCGGTGGACCCCTCGGACGAGCCAGCGCCCATGCCGGCCTCTCCGCCTGGCGCTCCGGCTCCAGTGATGGAGAGCGGGCCCCGGCCGCGCATCCTGCTCGCGGACGACAACGCGGACATGCGCGACTACGTCCGGCGTCTGTTGTCGCAGCGCTACGACGTGACGGCGGTGGCGAACGGGGCGGAGGCGCTCGGTGCGGCGCGCGAGTCTCGGCCGGACCTGGTGCTGTCGGACGTGATGATGCCGGTGATGGACGGCATCCAGCTGGTGCAGCAGCTGCGCGCGGACGAAGCGCTGCGCACGCTGCCGGTCATCCTGCTGTCCGCGCGAGCGGGAGAGGAGGCCACGGCGAACGGCCTGGAGCTGGGCGCGGATGACTACCTGACGAAGCCGTTCGCGGCGAAGGAGCTGCTGGCCCGCGTTCAGGCGCAGCTCTCCATGGCGGCCCTGCGCCTGCGGGCGGCGGAGCAGGAGACGCACGCGAAGCAGCTGGAGCAGCACCAACAGGGTTTGGAGGCGCTGCTCAGCGCGCGTGACGAATTCCTCTCCATTGCCTCGCATGAGATGAAGACACCCATCACGTCCCTGATGCTGCAATTGCAGATGGCGGAGCGGAACGTGAAGCCCGTGGAGGGACGGACGCCCAACCCGGAGCGGCTGGCGCGGTCGCTGAAGGTGTCGTTGGTCCAGGTGGACCGGCTGACGCGCCTGGTGGAGGACCTGCTGGACGTGGCCCGCATCCGGACGGGCACGTTCGAGCTCACCTTCGAGGAGGTGGACCTGGTGCAGATGGCCTCTGACGTGCTGGAGCGGCTGTCAGGACAGCTGGTGCAGGTGGGGTGCCTGGCGAAGCTGGAGGCGCCGCCGAAGCTGGTGGGGGCGGTGGACGCGCGCCGGCTGGAGCAGGTGCTGACGAACCTCATCACCAACGCCATGCGGTACGCGCCCGGGGGGCCGCTGACGGTGAGGCTGGACACGGCGGGGGACCTGGTGCGCATGGAGGTGCGAGACCACGGCCCCGGCGTTCCAGAGGCGCAGCGGGAGAGCATCTTCGACCGCTTCGAGCGCGGCATCGCCTCCCGTCACGTGGGAGGGTTGGGATTGGGGCTCTTCATCTCCAAGCAGATCGTCGCGGCGCATGGCGGCCGGATTTCGGTGGAGAGCCCACCGGACGGAGGCGCGTGCTTCGTGGTGCTGCTGCCCCGGAGCGCGGCGCACGCCCAGACTTCCGGCGTCGTGACGTCCTCGGGCGCCTTCTCGTGAAGGGATATTCCGGGCGCTACATCCGCTGGCGGCTCGATGAAGGGGCCGTCGAGCCATACGACCCGCTGGGGGACTTCTTCATCCAGGGCGAGGATGGGTGCGTCGAGGAGCGCGAAACCCTCCTGGACACCTATCTCGTCACCCTGTCGGAAGGGGTGAGACGTCTCCAGACGGAGCCGCGAGTCCCGGTGGATGTGGTGGTGGAGCCGTATGCCTTTTCCCTGGAGAGACAGGGGACGGGCATGGCGGTTGGGTATCGTGGGCACGTCGCTCGAATCGGAAGCATCGATGCGTTTCGAGCGGATCTTGTCGCCGCGGCCAGGACGCTCGTGGAGGTTCTGGATGCGGAGGCAGCCCGGCTGGGAACGGAGAAGCCGCTGATGACCGGGTTGAGGGAGGTCATGTCCTTCTTGAAAGTGCCGCTCCACGACGCCGAGGTCACAGGCGTGCGGATGGACCGGCAGAAACAGCTCCTGCAATTGGACCTGGTCCTGCACACGGGCGAGGCCGTCTGGCTGGACTTCCAGGGCGCGGAGGAGTGGTCCCTTTCAGGGCTCGGAGCGCGGAACGTGCCGGCTCCACGACGCCCCGCGCCATGCGCCTTCCGGCCGGGGAGTCACTTGAACCCCCAACAGCCTTGCCTTGGGCGGCCGGTTGCCGTCCAATGGTGCACAAACCAATGATCGTGGCCGGTGGCGGTTTCTAGAAGCATGCGCACCGTTGCGATCACCGACTCAGGGGTGAAGGGGAAGGCGATGATGGGGACGGCGTGGAAGAAGGGAGCGCGAGGGCTCGCGCTGGGGATGCTCCTGTTCGTGGGCGCTGCCGCCCATGCGGGACAGGCGGGCGGGGTCAACATGCCGGATTCCCTCCAGGTGGAAGGGCGCACGCTGGCGCTCACCCACATGGAGCTGAAGAAGAAGCTCTTCTTCAACGTCTACGTGTGGAGCCTCTACATGGAGGAGGAGCCCACCTGCTTCAAGGAGGCCGTGTCCTCCAACAGCCTGAAACGCCTGCACTTCCGCTTCCTGCGCACCATCACCAAGGACCAGCTCGTCGGCAGCTTCCGCGAAGGCCTGCGCCAGAACCCGGCCATGCGCGAGGATGCCCTCAACCAGTCCCTGGAGAAGCTCCTGTCGTCCCTCCATGACGTGCGCAAGGGTGACGACCTCGTCCTCACCTACCTGCCCGGCTCCGGCCTCCACGTCTCCGGCGGCGCGTCCGGCGGTGTCCACATCCCGGGCAAGCCCTTCGCGGACGCCCTCTTCAGCTCCTGGCTGGACACCCACCCCATCTTCCCCAAGTAGCCCGCTCGTCCGGCAGGGAAGTTTGGCCTCAAATTGGATGCGCGTTTCTCCTAGGCGGCGGGCCTGAGAGCGGTACTCTCAGACCCACCAACATCCTTGTCAGGAGGAATCGCACCTATGCGCACACGTCTGGTTCTGGCTGCCCTCGTCGCCCTCTCCACGGGCTGCGTCTCGCAGGGGAAGTTCAACGAGAAGGCCCTGGAGGCCGAGGGGCTGACGAAGAACCTCACGGATGAGAAGGCGGCCCGCGCGGCCGCCGAGGCGAAGATCAAGGAGCTGGAGGAGAAGCAGGCCGCGCTGGAGCAGGAGAAGACCGCGCTGGAGACGCGCCTCAACGCTTCCGAGAACCGCCTCACCGGCGCCGCGGCCGAGCGCCGCGCCCTGGAGGAGAAGAACGCGCAGCTGGCCGCGCTCAACGACGAGCTGGGGCGCAACGCCAAGAAGCTGGCGCAGGCGAAGGAGGAGCTGGAGAAGAAGAGCTCCGAGTACGAGAACCTGGCCCAGTCCCTCAAGCAGGAGATCTCCGACGGCAAGATCGAGCTGTCGGAGATGAAGGGCCGGATGACCGTGCAGCTCAAGGACAAGATCCTCTTCGCGTCCGGCTCCGCGCGCGTGGGCAAGGAGGGGCAGGAGGCGCTGGTGAAGATCGCCGACGCGCTCAAGACGGTGAAGGGCCGCATCGTGCGCGTGGAGGGCCACACGGACGACGTGCCCACCGGCGGCGGACAGTTCGCCACCAACTGGGAGCTGAGCCTGGCGCGCGCGATGGCGGTGGTGCGTTCGCTTCAGGACTCTGGCGTGGATCCGACCATGCTGTCCGCGGCGGGTTATGGGCAGTACCAGCCGCTCGTCCCCAACGACACGCCGGAGCACAAGAGCCAGAACCGGCGCATCGAGATCGTGCTCGCTCCGGGCCTCGGAGGGCGCTAGGAGGGTGCGCGGGAGACCCGCGCACCCTTCATGAGAACGCTCCTCTGCGTCGTCTGTGTATTGCTTGCGACCGGAGCCGTGGCACAGGCTCCGGACGCAGGGACCCTCGCCGGTGATGCCGGCGCTCCCACGGGCGTGCTGACAAAGCCGCCCGCGCTCCTGCGACAGGTCGAAGCGGCCTACCCGCCGGATGCCGCCGCCCAGCAGCTCGAGGGCACGGTGGTGATGTTCATCGACATCTCGGAGACGGGCGCCGTCACGAACGTCGAAATCACCCAGCCCGCGGGCCACGGCTTCGATGAAGCCGCCACGGAGGCGGTGAAGCAGTTCCAGTTCGAGCCCGCGGAGGTGGACAACGTCCCCGCGCCCGTTCGCATCCAGTACGCCTACCAGTTCGTCTTCCGCGCGCCGGAGCCGCCGCCGGAAGCCACCTCCGCGGACGGCGGTGTCGCGGAGCCGCAGGGGCCGGTGAACTTCAGCGGTCAGGCGCTGGAGCGCGGCACGCGCAAGCCCCTGGTGGGCGCGGAGGTGGTGCTCACGGAGCTGGACCGCTCCACCGTCACGGACGGCGACGGGCGCTTCGCCTTCCGCGGCGTCCCGGTGGGCACGCACCCGGTCGTCGTGGTGATGGGCAACTACGACCGCTTCAAGACGCAGGAGACCATTGAAGAGGGCAAGGAGACGCAGGCGAAGTACTACGTGCAGAAGCGCATCTTCAGCCAGTACGAGACGGTGGTGCGCAGCGACCGCGAGCGCAAGGAGGTGACGCGCACCACCATCACGGTGGCGGAGGTGCAGCGCGTCCCGGGCACGCAGGGTGACACGCTCAAGGTGGTGCAGAACCTGCCGGGCGTGGCGCGGCCCGCGTTCAACGGCGGCGCGCTGGTCATCCGTGGCACCAGCCCCCAGGAGTCCGGCGTCTTCCTGGACGGCCTGCGCATCCCCATCCTGTATCACTTTGGTGGGCTCACCTCCGTCTACAACTCGGACCTGCTGGAGGCGGTGGACTACCTGCCCGGCAACTTCTCCGCGTACTACGGCGACATCACCGGCGGCGTCATCAACGTGCGCAGCCGCGAGCCCCGCACGGACCGCTACCACGCCACGGTGGGCATCAGCCTCATTGAGTCCAATGCGGTGATTGAGGGCCCCATCACGGACACGCTGAGCTTCGCGATTGGCGGCCGGCGTTCGTACATCGACCTGGTGCTCAAGGCAGTGCCCATGGACGACGACAGCCTCCAGGTGGCGCCGCGCTACTACGACGCGCAGGCGAAGCTGGTGTGGAAGCCGAGCCGCCGCCACACCTTCACGCTGCAGGGCCTGACATCGCGCGACCGGCTGGCGTTGCTGCTGGACCAGCCGGCGGATGGCGACCCGTCCGTCAACGGCGGCCTGGACGTGACGACGGGCTTCAACCAGCTGCGCCTGCGGCACCAGTTCCGCGAGGACAAGCTGACGCTCGACACGCACGCGCTCATCGGCAACACGATTCTGGACTTCCAGATTGGCGAGCGCGGGCTGCGCATCGCGTCCACGGATTTGTTCCTGCGGCCCACGATTGAGTACGCCTTCAACGACAGCGTGACGGTGGCGGGCGGTCTGGACGTGGTGGCGAACCTGGCGAACGTGCGGGCCAGCATCCAGCAGCCGCCGCGCGAGGGTGAGCCGCCGTCGCCGCTGGTGGCGGAGGACCTCATCAACATCGACGGGAAGTTCACCCAGTACTACCCGTCCGCCTGGGCGGAGGTGCGGTGGCGGCCTGTCAAAGACCTGCTGGTGGTGCCGGGCGTGCGCACGGAGAGCTACATCTTCACGGACCAGCAGGAGGTGAAGCGCTCGGTGAACCCGCGGCTCGCGGTGCGCTACGCGCTCACGGAGACGTTGACGCTGAAGGGCGGCGCGGGCGTCTACCACAGCCCGCCGGTGCAGGATGAGCCGTCGCCGGGGTTCGGCAATCCGGACCTGGGGGCGAAGCGGTCGCTCCAGTACAGCGTGGGCGCGGAGTGGCAGGCGCGGCCGGAGTGGTTCGTGGGCAGCGAGGTCTTCTACAACGACCTGGATGACCTCATCGTCCGCTCGAACGCGCGCGTGGAGCGCAACGGCGAGTCGGTGCCGGAGAACCTGAAGAACGGCGGCGTGGGGCGCATCTACGGCTTTGAGTTGCTGGTGCGCCGGGCGCTGACGGACCGGCTGTTCGGGTGGATTTCGTACACGCTCAGCCGCAGCGAGCGCCGGGACGCGCCGGACGCGCGCTGGCGCAAGTTCGACAACGACCAGACGCACGTGCTGACGGCCATCGCCAGCTACAAGCTGCCCAAGGGCTGGGAGGTGGGCGCGCGGTTCCGCTTCGCGTCCGGCAATCCGACGACGCCGGTGCTGGGCGCGAAGCGCGACGACACGACGGATGTGTTCATCCCGTACTACGGGCTGGTCAATTCGCAGCGGCTGCCGTCGTTCAACCAGCTGGACATCCGCGTGGACAAGAACCTGGTGTTCGACACGTGGAACCTGGACCTCTACCTGGACCTGACGAACGCCTACAACAACCAGTCGGTTGAAGGCGTGGCCTACAACTACAACTATTCAGAGCGCGAGTTCTTCAAGGGCCTGCCCATCCTGCCCGTGCTCGGCCTGAAGGGAGCCTTCTGACGCCATGCGCACTCCCGTGCTGTTGTCTGCCATTGCCTTGCTGGGGTTGAGCGCGTGCAGCGGCCCCGACTTCGAAGACCCGAGTGAGATCCGCCGCGTGCGCGTGCTGGGCATCAAGGCGGAGCCGCCGGAGCTGGTGGTGGCGCCTGATGGCTCCACGCTGCCGCCGCCGGTGACGTTCAGCGCGCTGGCGGTGACGCCGGACGCGCGGCCGGTGACGGTGACGTACGCGCTGTGCCGGCCGGACGTGAACCCCTACGGGGACGTGGCGTGCCCGGGTGACAGCGGGGTGCCGCTGGGCAACGGCGTGCTGTCCTTGAGCGACCCGGCCGTGCAGGCGCTGCTCATCGAATCTTTCCAGGCGGCCACGGGGAGCACGGGGGGTGGGG
>NZ_RAWK01000298.1 GCF_003612165.1 Corallococcus aberystwythensis
GGGGCTGGGCTTCGCGGTGCTGTCCATGGGCACGGTGCTCAACATCGGCCTGGAGGACCGGCTGTCCCCGGTGGTGCTGCTCATGGTCATCGCACTGGCCGTGGCGCTGGTGCCCGCGTGGCGGGAGCGGGTGTGGCGCCGGGACGTGCTGCTGCTGTTGGCGCTGGCGGTGTGGCTGTCGCTGTCGGAGCCGCTGACGGCGTTCGGCGTGCCGCTCAAGGTCCAGATTCCGATGCCCTACGTGGTGTTCAAGCACGTGGTGCCGCTGTTCTCGCGCGGGGGCATGCCGGTGCGCTTCGTGCTGCTCACGTTCCTGTCGCTGTCGGTGCTGGTGGCGTTCGCGGCGGCGCACGCGGGGGCGTGGGCGTCCCGGCGTGATGCGCGGCTGGGTGTGGCGGTGGCGCTCGCGGTGGCGCTGATTCCGAACGTGGAGTACCGGGGCCTCCAGATGGTGGTGCCCGCCATTCCCAGGCTGCCGCCGGTGTTCGACGAGATTCGCGACGCGCCCATGCCCGCGGCGGTGCTGACGGACAACGTGCAGGGGCAGTGGGAGCAGATCTTCCACGGCAAGCCGGTGTCCTTCGCCCGGCTGTCCCGGCTGCCGGTGCGGGAGTCGGCGCTGGTGAACTCGCGGCTGATCCGCGCGGCGGAAGGGATGCGCAGCGCGTTCGGCACCGTCACGCCGGAGGAGCGCGAGGAGATGCGGCGCTACCTGAAGGAGCACCACTTCAAGTGGTACGTGACGCACTTCTTCCACCCCGTCCGCCACCAGTTCATCACGGACGAACTGGGGGGCGAGATGGTGCATCAGGACGGCTACGTCACCGTGTACCGCTTCCCCTGAGCGGGAGCGGTCATTCGCATTCGGCGTGCTCGATGTTCGTGCGCTCCATCTCGCTCGCGGACACGGCGCTGTCGGTCACGGTCACAGTCACGCTCTCGTCCGCGGACACCATGGAGCCACACTCAGCGAAGGCGCTGGCGCCGCAGTGGCGGGTGAGGACCACCTTGCCCTTTTTCTTCGACGTCTCGAGTTGGGTTCCCGTGCAGCGGTAGGCGATGGGCCCTGATGAGTCGTTTCCGCTGACGTCCAGGTCGCCCTCGGCGCTCGCCGTGTCGAGGACCTCGCCATCCTTGCCGAAGAGGACGAAGTGGAACCGGGTCCGGGAGACGGTGTTGCCGTTTCCCTCTTCATCAGGGGACTCCGTCTCCTCCTGGGTGAACACGCGCAGGGCCGCGTCCGGGGGAACCTTGAGGCCTTCGTCCCGGGCCAGCAGCGGGGACTCCGGCGCCTTGGGACAAGCGAGCTTCTTCGCGGGGAGCTTCACCTCGCGGGAGTACGTCCCCGGGGCGAGCAGCTTGAGGTGTTCGAGGACGGGGGCCGCGTCTTCGGCAGGGCAGGTGCCCAGGAGCCAGACCCAGAAGCCGGGCTTGAGCCCCGGGACGGTCTTGCTCTGGACGAGCCTGGGGTGACCCTCTGGAAGGGTGAGGCCCGTCTGCTCCAGCAGCTTCTCGAGCTTGCCCCAGTCGTACTCCTGGCCTTCGGCTTCGGCCTTGTCCTTGGAGCCCTTCCAGATGAGCGCGACGGGCTTGTCCCCCGCTTCAGCGCGGAAGGCCCCGGTGAGAGCCAGCAGGCCCAGGACGAAGATGCATGAACGCATGGCGGTTCCCCTTGCAGTGCGCGGCCGCACCGACCGCGACGCTAGGCCCCGGACGACCACGCTGTACACCACCTGTCCGACACGGCACCCACCGGGCTGCTTGTCGGAACGGCAGCGGGGGGCTCCCCGGCGCCGGTCCGCCCAACTGGTCCGACTGTCGGACCAGTTCGCGTCGTGCGCTGCCGGCGGGGGGAGTCCTGTCCGCGGGCTCAGGGCTTCTTCGGTCCGCCGCGCTTGGGGCGGGAGCCACGTGACGCGGGGGGACGAGGCGTCCCTTCCGGCCGAGGCGTCTGCTCGCGGGGGGGCTTCGCGGGCCGTGCATTCTTGGGGCGGGAGGGCTTCGCCGGACGACGGCGTTCGTCCGTCGTCGCCGGTCGGGATGACCCGCTAAGGTCGATGCGCGGAGACAACGGCGGACGGCCCCGTTCCGCGGACGCAGGCTCCACGGGACGCTGTTGCCCGGAGGCGGATGGCGGCTTCGGCGGACGGCGCTGCTCCTCACTCCGCGGGTTCGCCGGACGCGCGGCGGCAACTGCCGATGGAGGCTTGGGCGGGCGGCCGTAGTCGATAGCTGGCGGCGGCTTTGGCGGGCGGCCCTGCTCGTTACGCGGCGGCTTCGGCGGACGGCCCTGCGCTCCACGAGGAGGCTTCGGCGGACGGCCCTGCTCCGCGTGTGGCGGCTTCGGCGGACGGCCCTGCTCGTCACGCGGCGGCTTCGGCGGGCGACCGTAGTCGATGGCCGGAAGGGGCCTCGTCCTGGGCGGAGGGCTTTCGGGCTCCTCGTCGGACGGCGCTCGGGGCGCGGGCCGGCTGTAGGCGACGGGCGGGGGCGGCTTCGGCGGCCGGGGGGCTTCCGCCGGCGGTGCCTTCGCGGCCTGGGCCCTCAGCGTGTCCACCTCCCGGCGCAGCCGGAGGACCTCCGCGGAGAGCTGGGCGTAGGAGTCGCGCACCAGCCCGTTGAACACGCGCTGCCGGCCCAGGGTCTCGTTGATCAACACCTGGCACGTCTTGCGGAAGGCCCACTTGGCCACGAGCACCGCCTGCCCCATGCCGGCGCGGTGCGTGTGAAGCGGCAGGGCCCGCGTCGTGTCCGCGTTCTCCTCCAGCGCGTGCATGTTGAACGACAGCGGATCCACGCGCGGCTCCACGCCGTCCTCCGGCACCTCCGCCGGCTCCGACGTGGGCAGCCCGCGCACGCGCAGCCGCTCTTCAATGCGGGCCACCAGGGCCCCCGTGGGAATGTCCCGTCCGAGCAGCTTCATCGGTGTGTCTCCTCCACGATGCGTGCCATCTCTTCCCGGTACGCCGCGACCACCTGGGGCCACGTGTGCCGCTGCGCGTAGACGCGGGCCCGCTGGCCCATGGCGTCCCGGGCCTCGCCCACCTCGCGCAGCCCTTCGATGAACGACGCCAGCCCCCGGTACACCCGGCCCGCGCCGCTGCGCTCCACCTGTCCCACCAGCACCTCCGAGTGCCCGTTCACCAGCACCGGCGTCCCCTGCGCGAACGCCTCCAGCGTCAGCAGCGACAGGCTCTCGAACTTCGACGGCACCACCACCGCCAGCGCTCCGGCCAGCGCGTCGTGTTTGTCCTGTTCGGAGATGCGCCCCACGTGCCGCACGCCCTCGCCGCTCACGTCCATGTGCGCTTCGCCCGCGAGCACCAGCTCCGGCGCGTCCTGGTAGCTCGCCCGCAGCTTGCGGTGGAACGTCAGCAGGTCCGGCACGCCCTTGCCCGGCTCCAGCCGGCCCACGTAGAGCAGGTAGCGGCCGTGCACGCCGTACTTCGCCCGGAAGCGGTCGGGCACCGCCGGCAGCGCGTCCACGCCCACGCCCACCACGCGCGCCCGCGCATGGTTCGGATGGAAGCGCCCGAGCATGGCGACCTCCTCCGGCGTGTTGCACATGAGCACCCGGGGCCGGTTGAACACGTCCCCGTAGACGCCGAAGCGGATGGGCGGCTCGTCATGCGCGGTGGGCACCAGCATCGCGCGGTCCGACACCAGCGGCAGGCCCCACGCCGTGGGCGCGTAGAGGTACGTGAAGAACAGGTAGCCGTCGTACGCGTCCTGCGTGGTGGCCAGGTGCTCCAGGAGCCCGGGGCTCAGCGGGCCCTGCTCGGCCACCCACTGCTCCTCGAGCAGCCGTTCGTTGCCGTGGCCGAACACCTGCCGCGACATGCTGTTGAACGCGTGGATGTTGCGCGTGCGAGTCACCGGGAAGCGCAGCACCTTCGCGCGGCCTATCCGGTCCTCGCCTGCCGGGAAGGTGTTCTCCCACGTCAGGTGGTTCTTCGCGCAGGTCGTCACCACCGTGACGTCCCAGTGCGGCGCCAGGTGCTCCGCCACCTGCGCGGCGTGGCTCTCCGCGCCGCCCGTCACCTCGCCGTAGCGCTGCACCACCAGCGCCACGCGCGGCCGCTTCGCCGGGGACTTGCGAGGACGGGGCGGCGGCGCCACCACGCCCTCCAGCGCTCGCGTCAGCGACACCTGCGCGGCGGAAGGGGAGAAGTGCTGGAGCCTGCGCGCCTGGCCGTCGAGCACCGACTGGCGCAGGTCGCGGTCCTCGGTCAGGTCCACCGCCAGCTCCGCGAGGAACGCGTAGCGCTTCTGGTCGAACGCGATGCCCGCGCCGCCCAGCGTCTCCGGCACCGCGGCCGCCGCGTACGCGAGCACCGGCACCTCGGCGGCCATGGCCTCGATGATGGGCACGCTGAAGCCCTCGTGCTCGCTCATGGACACGAACACGGACGCGGAGCGGTACACCGCCACCAGCTCCGGATGCGACAGGCGCCCCAGGAAGTGCACCCCGCGCAGGTCCTTCATCTCGCGCTGGAGCAGCTTGAAGTAGCGGCTGCCCGGCTCGTAGCCGCCGACAATCAGCAGGCGCGCCTGGGGCCGGATGCGCAAGAGCTCCCGGTGCAGCGCGAGCAGGTCCTCGAAGCGCTTGTGCGGCATCACCCGGCTCACCGACACCAGGGTGGGGCCGGGCCCGGACAGCTCCGCGAGCTTGTTCGCGTCCGCGACGGAGGGGGCGAAGCGCTCCTTCTCGATGAAGAGCTGCACCGTGTGCACGTTGCGGTGACCCGCGACGCGCAGCTCCGCGCCGTTGAAGTCCGAGTCCCCGATGGACACGTCCAGGAAGGGCGCCATCGCGGCCACCTGCGCGCGCCCCGCGACGAGCGCGTGCTCCAGCGGCGTGTCCCGGTAGAAGCGCGCGGGGCTGATGTTGTGGAACACCACGCCCCGCTTGCAGTCCATGTGCATCAGCCGCCCGCTCAGCGGCGACGCGATGCCGTGGTGGTACAGCACCAGGTCGTCCGGCTTCGGCTTCAGCGCGAAGACGTGGCGGGCCAGGCCCTGAAGCCCTCCGGCGACCTCTTCCGCGTAGATGTCTCCCACGTGCCCCATGCGGCGCAGCAGGAGTTGCAGGTGCAGCGCGGCCTGACCGGAGGCGTCGCCGGGGCCGAAGCTTGGGATCAACTGATGGACCGCCATGGGGGGCGGTATGTACCACACGGCATGGTATGAGGCGGCCCGTGTCGACCCCCGGACCCATCGCCTTCGACGCCACCCTGTGGGACGAGCCCACCACCGGCATCGGCCTGTACACCCGCTGCCTCGCGGAGGCGCTCCAGGCCCAGGGCGTCGTCCTGGACCGGATGGGCGCGAGCAGGTCCGGTGAACACCCTCGCGGCGTCCAGAAGCGGACGGCCTGGACGCTGGCCACGCTGCCCGGGCTGCTCAAGGCCACGCCGCCGCCCGTCTACCACGCGCTCAGCAACTTCAACCTGCCGCTGCGGCGCACGCCGGGCACCGCCTACGTGCTCACCGTGCATGACCTGGTGCCGCTGGACCTGCCGGACACCGTCTCCACGCCGTTCCGGTGGCAGTTCCGGCTGTGGCTCGCTCGCAGCCTGATGCTCGCGGACCGGCTGGTGTGCGTCAGCGAGCGCACGCGCCAGGATTTGATCCGCCGCTACCCCCAGGTGGAGCCGCGCACCGTGGTGGTGCACAACGGCGTGGACCACGTGAACGCGCCCACGCTGGACGCGGCCGACAAGGACTTCCTCGCCGCGCTGGGCCTGCCGAAGGACTACGTGCTGTACGCGGGCTCGCTCGACGTGCGCAAGAACGTGGACCTGGTGCTGGACGCGCAGGAGCGGCTGCACGCGCTCGGCCGTCCCTTCACGCTCGTGCTCGCGGGGCAGAGCTGGTTCGGCTCCGGCACGGTGGAGACGCGCATCGCGCGGCTGCGCTCGGAAGGGCTGGACGTGCGGGCCCTGGGCTACCAGACCCCCGCCATCTTCTACGCGCTGATGCGCCGCGCGGCGCTGTTCGTCTTCCCCTCGCGCTACGAGGGCTTCGGCCTGCCGCCCCTGGAGGCCATGCGCCTGGGCACGCCCACCGTGGTGTCCACGGCGGGCTCGCTGCCGGAGGTGTGCGGTGCCGCCGCGCCCGCGGTGGATCCAGACGACGCGGAAGGGCTGGCGGCGGTCATCGACCGGCTCCTGCGTTCGCCGGAGGAGCGCCGCGCGCTGTCGGAAGCAGGCCCGCGTCAGGCCGCGAAGTTCACCTGGGCCCGCGCCGCGGAAGGCACGCGGGCCGCTTACGATGCGGCGCTGCGCCACCACCGGTAGGCGAAGGCGTCACGGTCAACCGGCCCGCGAGGGCCCCCTGGAGGAACATGCGACTGCTCGTGTGGAGTGGAATCGTCTGCGGAATGCTGCTCGGGTGCGCGGGGTCGAACGCGGCGCGCAAGGACGAGGCCCAGGAGCCGGCCCCGGCCGCGCAGCAGGAGGCGCCGCCCACCCCCGTGACGCCCCCGGAGAAGCAGGCGGAGTCGCCCGCGGCGGATGCGGAGAATCAGGAGCCGGCCATCGTCATGCCCCTGGAGGTCACGGAGACGCCCGCGCCCCGCGACCCGCTCTTCATCGAATCGCAGAGCGTGAAGGGCAACGTGCTGACGCTCCACGTGCGCCACGGCGGCGGCTGCAAGGAGCACCGCTACGGCCTCGCGTGGGACGGGCGCTTCACCAAGACGGCGGCGGGCGAGCCGCGCGCGGAGCTCACGCTGCTGCACGACGCGAACAACGACCGCTGCAAGGCCCTGGTCTACAAGGACCTGGCGTTCGACCTGTCCACGCTCCAGCAGGAGTGGAGCGAGAAGGGCAACGGCGACCACGCCACGCTCCACCTGGACTTCAACGGCGTGCCGGAGCAGTCCGCCCGCTTCAAGTTCTGACCGGTGCCTGTCCCTGCGCGAGGAGGTCCTCGCGCAGGCGCGTCAGCACCTTGCCCAGCAGGTTCAGCCCCCGCCACGTGGACGGGTCCTGGATGCGCGGGTCCTCCGCGGAGAGCCCCACGCCCCAGACGCGGTCCAGGGGGCTGGCCTCCACCAGCTCCGTGCCCCGGGTGGCGAGCAGCGCCTCCAACAGGTGCCGGTGCTGGGTGAACTTCGCGTGGTTGCCCTCGTAGACGATGCGCTCCCGCTCGCGCTCCCAGAGGGCCGCGTCGAACGGGGTCACCTTGCGGCCCAGCGCCTTGTGCTGCTTGGGCATGGCGGCGCGCAATATCTGCCCCAGCACGTGCGTGTCGCCGAACAGGCGCGCCTTGCCCGCCATCATGTACTGCTCCGCGCAGGTGTAGCGCACGCCCTCCACCACGAACACGGACGGGTGCCACTGCGAGAAGAAGGAGTCATCCTTCCAGAAGAACGTGAACCGCGCTGACGTCGTCGTGCCCATCCCAGGCCTCCTCGAAAACTTCGTGTAGTTATGACACGAACGTGCGGCGATGGAGGAACCTGACGCGGCCCCCTACAATGGCCGCCCGCTCCCCATGCGACTTCAAGACGCCCAGAAGCTGTTGGACCGTTGTTTCTCCGGCACGCGGGAGGGTGCGCCCCGCCTCCATGAGCCCTCGGACCCGCGCTTCGCGGAGCGGGGAGGGGCGGTGTGGCTGGAGTACCGCTGGTACGTGCGCGAGCGCGGCATGGCGGAGGTCTTCCTCAAGTGGGACCGGGTGCCGCCCGGCGGTGAGAAGACGGTGGAGGCCACGGTGCTGCGCACGCACCTGCTGGGCCAGTCCCCCATGCTGTCCCAGCGCGCGCTGCGCACGGTGGAGGGGGGCACGCCCGCGCCGGAGCGGGTGCTGGACGTGCTCAAGAACGACGGCATCCGCCGCGAGTGCGTGGCGAAGGGGCGCACCACCGTGACGGTGGAGCACTGGGAGCGCCGGCGTCCCGCGGCGCTCCTGGACGCGGCGCGCTTCGAGGAACTGGCCGCGCCCCTGGAGGCGGAGGACTCCACGCCGGAGGCCCGTCACGAAGCCGTGCAGCGGCTGGCGGACGCGGAGCGCAGCCCCCGCGTGCAGGACGTGCTCCTGCGGCTCGTCGCGCGCAAGCGGTCCCTGATGGCCCTGCGCATCCTGTCGGAGTGGGGGGAGGTGAAGGCCCGCGAGTACCTCCAGCGGGACCTGGCCGCCGTGACGCCGGGCAACGCGGCGGACCTGTGGGCCCTCACCGCGTTGGACCGGCGCCTGGAGGCGTGGCAGTCCCTGGCGCGCCCCATGTGAGGCGCGGCCAGGGGGTGTGTCAGTGCGCGCCCACGCGGGGGCCCAGCACGTCGCGCAGCGCGTCCGCGACGGTGAGCTTGGGGGCCCAGCCCAGCGCGCGCAGCTTGCCCGTATCGGCCACGAGGCTGGGGATGTCCGAGGGGCGCAGCCGCGCGGGGTCCAGCTCGATGCGCGCCTGCACCCCGGACAGCTGGATCATCTCCTCCAGCACGCCCCGGATGGTGCGGGCCTCGCCGCTGCCCACGTTGTAGGCCTGTCCCGCTTCGCCCTTGAGGAGCATCAGCCGGTACGCGTCCACCACGTCCTTCACGTGGGAGAAGTCCCGGATGGCGTCCAGGTTGCCCGTGCGCAGCACGGGGTCCACCGTGCCCAGCCCGATGGCGCGGATCTGCGCCGCGAACGAGGGCACCACGAAGGTCGGGTCCTGCCCCGCGCCCAGGTGGTTGAAGGGCCGGGCGAGGATGACCTCCATGCCGTAGCTGCGGAAGAACTGCTCGCCCGCCAGCTCCCCCGAGGACTTCGACGCGGCGTAGGGGCTCAGCGGCACGTGCGGGTGGCCTTCCGCCGCGAGGGTGCCTTCCGCGACGGGGCCGTACACCTCACCCGAGCTCACCAGCAGCACGCGCGCCTTGGGGGCGCTCTCGCGCAGCGCGGTGAGCAGGTGCACCACGCCCATGGTGTTCACCGCGAAGACGCGCGCGGGGTTCTGGTGGCTCTTGGCCACCGAGCTGAAGCCGGCCAGGTGCAGCACGGCTTCCGGCTTCACCTCGGAGACCGCCGCCTTGACCTTCGCCTCGTCGGCGATGTCGAAGTGCAGCGCGGTGCTGCTGATGCCCTCGCCGCGGGGCCCGTGCACCTCCACCACCTCGTCGCCGGCCGCCCGAAGGGCAGCGCAGGCATGCCGGCCGACGAATCCATCCGCTCCCGTGACGAGGACGCGCATCTTACCGCTGTCCTGCCTTCACGCGCTCCAGGTCGGCGTCGACCATCATCTCCACGAGCTGCTTGAAGCGCACCGTGGGCTCCCAGCCGAGCTTCTCCCGGGCTTTGTCGTACTTGCCGATGAGCAGGTCCACCTCCGCGGGGCGCACGAACGCGGGGTCGATCTTCACGTGCTTCTGGTAGTCCAGGCCCACGCGCGCGAAGGCGATCTCCACCAGCTCCCGCACGGTGTGCGTCTCGTTGGTGGCGACGACGAAGTCCTCCGGCGTCTCCTGCTGGAGCATGCGCCACATGGCGTCCACGTAGTCGCCCGCGAAGCCCCAGTCGCGCTTGGCGTCCAGGTTGCCCATGGGCAGCGTGTCCTGGAGGCCCATCTTGATGCGCGCCACGTTGTACGTGACCTTGCGCGTGACGAACTCCAGGCCGCGGCGGGGCGACTCGTGGTTGAAGAGGATGCCGCTCACCGCGAAGAGCTTGAAGGACTCGCGGTAGTTCACGGTGATGTGGTGGCCGTACGCCTTCGCGACACCGTAGGGGCTGCGCGGGTAGAAGGGCGTGTCCTCCGACTGCGGCACCTCCAGCACCTTGCCGAACATCTCGCTGGAGGACGCCTGGTAGAAGCGCACCTGCGGGCGGGTGTGGCGGATGGCCTCCAGCATCTTCGTCACGCCCAGCGCGGTGAACTCACCGGTGAGCACCGGCTGGTTCCAGCTGGTGGGCACGAAGGACTGCGCCGCCAGGTTGTAGACCTCGTCCGGCTGGGTGAGGTTCAGCAGGGCCGCCAGCGAGAACTGGTCCAGCAGGTCGCCCTGGTGCAGCTGCACCTTCCCCTGGAGGTGAGCAATGCGCTCGAATTTCTCCTCGGAGGAGCGGCGCACCATGCCGTGCACCTCGTAGCCCTTCGTGAGCAGCAGCTCCGCAAGGTAGCTGCCGTCCTGCCCCGTGATGCCCGTAATGAGTGCGCGCTTGGCCATGGCCCTTGTCTGTTCGCTGGAAGACGCTAACCGTTGTACCCGAGGCTTTCGCCGTCTGCCAACAGTCCCAGGGTTCCAGGGAACTTGAACGTGAACGTGCCTATGCCTAGGTAGGGAGCGACCTGCCCAGGAGCCGCCCATGCGCAACCTCTCCCTCTCAACGTTGACGGCCGTGCTCGTGAGCACGGCGGCGGGGGCTCAGACGGCTCCTGTCCAGGCGCCCTACACCGTGCAGACCCAGCCCGGGGCCCGCTCCGGGGGCGGCACCGTGAACGACGTGGCCCTGTGGGTGAACCCCGCCAACCGGGCTGACAGCCGGCTCATCACGGCGGACCAGAACAACGGCCTCTTCACCTATGCCCTGGACGGCGGGGAGGTGCAGGCCCTCACGGAGGGCACGGCGGCGAGCGTGGACGTGCTGGGGGGCTTCCCCCTGGCGGGCGGCGCCTCCGCGGCGCTGGTGCTCAGCGCCAACCCCACGCTGTCCGGGCTCGTGCCCTACGTGATGGATGCCACGGCGGACGGCGGCGGGCTCACCCGCCTGTCGCCCACGGCGGCCCCGCTGGACGTAGGTGTGACCTACGGAACGGTGCGGATGGCCCGTGGGGCGGATGGGACCATCCAGGCCTTTGGCGGACTGGCGGCTGGCGGCATCCGGCAGTTCCTGCTGACTCCCACGGACGGTGGCGTGACGGCGACCCCGCTGAGGGACATCCCGGCCGGCGCCGTGCTGGGGCTGGCGGTGGACCCGGCCTACCGCGCGCTCTACGTGGCGCAGCAGGGGCAGGGGCTCTACCGCTACGGCGCGGACGCTGACGCGGGGACCCTGGGCACGCAGGTGGTGGGCCTGGGGGATGGCGGCCTGTCGTCCGTGGGACGCATCGCGCTGTACGAGGCCTCCGGCGTGGACGGCTACCTCGTGGCGTCGGATCCGAACGCGAACACCTTCGTTGTCTTCGACCGGCGCACGCTGGGCCGGGTGGGGTCGTTCCAGCTGGTGCAGGACGCCGGTACCGACGGGGTGGAGCAGTCGCGTGGGCTGGTGGCGTTCTCGGGCGCGCTGGGCTCGGCCTTCCCGGAAGGGCTCTTCGTCGCGCACGACGGCGTCAGCAGCAGCACGCTGGGCGACAACCTGAAGCTCACCTCGTGGGGCAACGTGGCCCGGGCGTTCTCGCCGCCGCTGACCATCGCGCAGCAGCCGTCGGACGGTGGGACGGACGGCGGCACGGGCCAGGACGGCGGCAACGTCGTCGTCAGGCCGGGCCCCGACAATCCGATTGGCGGTGGCGGCGGAGAGGACGAGGACAGCGGCTGCGGGTGCACCAGCACGTCCGTGCCCGCCGTCGCGACGCTGGGCCTGCTGGCGATGGCGCTCCTGGGCCGCCGACGCCGGAACTGACGGCGCGAAGCGGGTTGAAAGCGACAGGGGGGCGGGATGAAGTGCGCGCCCCATGCGCTCCTTCCGCTCCACCGCCCTGGCGCTCGCGCTGCTCGCCTCCGCCTGCAAGGGCGGAGGCGAGCAGCGCGAGCGCCAGGGCGGTGGAGCGG